>JAHEEY010000113.1 GCA_024640485.1 Chloroflexota bacterium
ACTTCCAGGTCGCGGACCATGTTCATGGCCAATCCTTGTTTGGTGACATTGGTGGGCAGCCAGCCGGTGTTGTGCAGCACCATGCGGATGTGGTGCATGTCGCCGCTGCTCTTGGTCTCTAGACTATGAAGCTCCAGCTTAGGCGAGACCAGGCAGCTGTACAGGGCGAACTCTGCCAAAGGAGCAATCTCGTTCTCTAGCAGCTTAGTCGGCGGATTGCGCCAGGTGACGAAGAAATCCCAGCCGCCCAGTTCTACCTGGCCCAACTGGGGGTGCTCGAAAGCGTACCAATCGATGTAGCCGGCACCGTCCAGGACCTCATCATTCCATTTCATGATCGCCAAATCATCCACGACCGGGTGTTCGCGGAACCAGTCCATGTATTTATAATCCGCGATGCCGGCCTGGCGCTGAACGCTCCAAATCTCGGTGGTCCAGGCGTACACGCCCACGTGTTCGTACATCCAATCATCAAAGGTGCCTTTGATGAACTCTTTGGGGTCGTACTTGAAATCGTGATAAACGGAGACTGCCGGGTAGCCGGTGATCTCGGTCGCCTTTGCCCCCAGTTTCTTATAAGTGTGCAGATCCTGCGTCGGCAGGGAGTCGTCCGAATCTTTGGTGGGCGGGCGCAGATGGACCCCGCTGAAGGTGTGGAAGCTGATGGAGCCGGTGATATTAGGGTGGTCGACCACAAACTGGACCGCAGCCCTGGCCTCCGGCTCGCTGGCAGGGAAGGCGCCGGCGCCCCGCTCCTTTGGCTCCCAATACACGGGAAACTGACGGTTGAGATCCAATCCTTGCAGTGACGGCGCGATATTGATCAAGACGCCGTCGTAATTGCGGATGACCCCTTCCGGCAGCAGCCGGTAGAACTCCCCACCGGGCAATTCGTCCGCGTCCCGGTGAATCATCAGCCTGGGATCATCGGGGTGAGCTTTCCAGGCCCCGTTGGGATCTTTGACGCGCATCTGCAGAATACGGCCGTCGCCGTCGACATCCTCCTGGTGCAGTCCGTCCAGGGCATCGGTGCGCGGGTAGGGGCGGGTGCTGCTGCGGATGAACTTGGGAATATCCGCCAGCGCCCATTCGGCGCCATCCGGGTTGAGCCGGGGGACGATGTAGAAGACCCTACTGTCCAGGGCGTAGGTGACCCGATCATCCTGGCCGTATTGGGTGAGCAGTTTATTGATCAGATACAGCGCTGCCGAGGAGGGAGACACTTCTGTGGCATGGATATTGCCATCGACCCAGTAGGCAGGTTTCTCGTCATCCGGGCCGCTCTCGAAGTTGGTGACGGTCATCAGCCAGATGTCGCGCCCTTCAAAACTTTTGCCGATGCTTGCCAGGCGGCAGAGATGGGGGTACTTCTGCTGCCATGCCCTCAGGAAGCCGGTGATGGCATCGTAGCGATAGTAAGTGTCAAATCGGATTTCATTCACAAGGGGTGCTCCTTTACGCAATATTGGATCTTGATGTTCGAGAAACAGAGGTGATTACACGCCGCTCCGAGCGTATGCCCGGTAGAACAGCTGCCGTCCCATAACCTCGCCAACAACCAGCAGGCAGCAGGCCAGAACTGCCGCGGCCGGGTGCCATGATTGCCCGCTCGCTATCGTATGGCCGTACAGAGCCGCCGCTAAGAGCAGCGCTCCGATAATCGTGGTCGCCAGCCGCAGCCGGAAAATAGGCGCGGAGGGCAGGGGGGATTGCAGATGAACCCCGCTCTCTCCATAGCCGGGCCAGGATGCCGCCAGCCACAGCCTAAAGCTGATGCCTTGGATGATCGGCAGGACGATCAATACCAGTGCCGCTGTTCTGAAAACCGATGCCAGCAGCAGCTGATCCGGCAGGGTGAGGCCAACGATCAGCCATTTGTAGCCTGCCAGGAGCGCTGTGCCCACCGCGGCTGCGCCAAGCATGAGCGCCGTCACTGAGAAGGAAATGGGAGTACTCCTATTGTTCCAGGACGCGACCGTCCGCAGCATATACACTCGGGTCATGCTCACCATCAGGCCAATGCCGGACAGTCCGGCAGCGATCGAGGTCCAGGTCAGCGCGCGCCAGCTCGGGGCATTCTGCCAGGACATCCCGGTCAGGAGCAACAGCGTGACGCTGAATAGAGAGGCGAACAAAATCTCCCGGCTGAGCCAAGAGGATCGCAGATTGGTCACGGCCCGGAATGCCCGGGTGGGGCGTCCTAGATGGGCCAAGGACACCAACATCCCGGCAGCGATCAGTGGCGCCGCGTTCCATGCTCCCAACTGGATCAACTTCAGCGCCAGCGGCCGCCCCGCAGTCTGCGTCAGCCAGGCCGCCATCAGCCCGAACAAGAGGAAAGCGCCAACCGCCGCTTGGGCCAGCAGTGTGAAGGCGACCAGGGAGTTCTCTTTCAAGGCTGATCCTTTGGCGGGAATGACCCTGGCTGGTTCCTTTTGGCTGCGATGGCTGTCTTTGTGTGGCTTGATATGCAGCGCCGGCTGCGTCAGCGCGGTTACGGGGAGGGGGGCGCCATGGCCAGACGAACCGTTCTGAAACTGGGAGATATCGCCGTAATCCAGCACCCGCATGGGGCAAGCGGCGACGCATGCCGGCGGCTTGCCGGCATCGATCTCGTCAGCACAGAAGGTGCATTTGCTCATCTGGCCGGCCGATTCGTCATACTGCAGGGCACCGTACGGGCATCCCCAGCGGCAGTAGCCGCAGCCCATGCATTTGTCGCTATCCAGCAGCACGATGCCGTCGTCTCGCTTGCTGATAGCCTGTGCCGGACATAGCTCCGCGCAGATAGGGCGCTGACAATGATTGCAGGCGATGGAAAGGTTGTAGGCAAAAGCATCGGACAGCCAGGCGCCATCCAGCTGCTGCCATCCGCCTCCGGATACTTCATAGACCCGGCGCCACAGCCGGCCCACTTCCAGGCCGTGCTTGTCCTTGCAGGCCACCTGGCACGCTTTACACCCTGAGCAGGCGGAGGCATCGAAATGGAAGGCGAATTGGCGGACAGGATGGTTCATTGGTTAAGCTGCCGCCCTTTCCACCTGGACCATGATGGTGTGCTGGGCGGTGCCGAAGGCCAGCGGTGTCCACCGCTCTGAGGTGAGTACATTGATGGCGCCGCGGCGGTCAACTCCATCTTCATCGGGTGTCCACCATCCTCCTTGCGGCAGATCAACCACGCCGGGCATGATCTGGTTGGTGAACTGGCAGGGCATGATGATTGTTCCCCGGTCGTTGTACAGCTTGACCAGGTCGCCGTCGGCGATCCCCCGGTATTTGGCGTCGATTGGGTTGATCAAGAGCCGGTGGGGGAACGCTTCCTCCAGCCAGTCGACGTTGTCGTGTGTTGAGTGGACCCGATGCAAGGTATGGTGCCCGATCGCCTGCAGCGGGTAGCGGGAAGCTTCCGGCCCAAAGGGGCTCTCCCATTCCTGGATATATTTGGGCACCGCGGGGATCTCTTCTGGATTACCCTTCTCGTGCAGTCGTTGGGAGAACAGCTCGATCTTGCCGGAAGGGGTGTTCAGCGGATGGCGTTCCGGATCCCGGCGGAAATCGGTGAAGGCGACTGCCGGGTGCGTGACCGGGCGAGAGTAGACGCCCTGATTAGTGGCTTCAAAGGTGGCTAGATCGGGCAGCTCCGGAAAGCGGGTTTCCCGGTAACGATCCAGCGCCCATTCAACCCATTCACGCTCGTTCCGCCCTTCGGTGTATGCTTCCCCGAAACCCAGCCGCTCCGCCAAATCCGCGCAGATGCGGAAGTCGCTCTTGGACTCAGCCAGCGGCTCCAGGATCTGGGGCATCAAAATCACTTCTTCACCGTACTTCCAGCCATCTTCCACCCCCCACGCCTCAAACTGGGTGCAGGCCGGCAGGAGGATGTCGGCGAAACGGGCAGACGAGGTGAGGAAGTTATCCTGAACCACGATGAACTCGACCAGCGATTCGTCCCGCAGAATTCGGGCGGAACGGTTGATGTTGGCGTGCTGGTTGATCAACGCGTTGGAAGCGACCGCGTAGATCAGTTTGATGTTGTTATCCAGCTTATCGGCGCCAATCACCCCGTCTGCCGGGCCCATCTCCTTTCCCCGCAGCACCGCTTCACTCCACAAGAAACAGGGGATTTGGGCCTTGACGGGATTGCCGCCGGTGGGGAACAGGTTCCAGGAGGGGCCGTCTTCCGGCTGCAGCGCCAGACCGCTGGCCCAGCCGCCAGAGACGCCCACATTGCCGCTGATGGAGGCCAGGGCGCAGCCGGCCAGGACCACTTGCTCCCCGTAGGCGCGCCGCTGCATGCCGTATCCCTGATAGAGCACCCCAGGTTTCATGGTGGCATATTCCCGGGCGATGCGGATGATGGTCTCTTGGGGTACCGCGGTGAGTGCGGCAGCCCAATCTGGACTCTTGGGCACCCCGTCGCGTTGGCCCAGGATGTATTCGCTGTAGCTCTCAGCGCCGGCGGCAGCCGCGGGCATCTGGCTCTGGTCGAAACCGATACAATGTGTTTCCACGAAAGCGGTGTCAACCAACCCTTCGGTGATCATGACATACGCCATGGCGCTCATCATGGCGGTGTCAGTGCCCGGGCGGATGGGGATCCACTCGTCTGCCAGGCTGACCGCGCTCATACTCATACGGGGATCGATACAGATCACCCGGGCGCCGTTTTCCCGGGCTTTCTTGATGAAGAAATCGCTGTTGGTGCCGTCGCGCATCTCGGCTGGGTTCCATCCCCACATGATGATGTATTTGGCGTTCAGCCAATCCTGCCGCTGGTTGCCGCTTTTCAAGGTGCCGTAGATATAAGGGGTGGCGATGTTGGTGGCGCCCCAGCTGTAGCTGTTGTAGATGCCCAGACAGCCGCCGAATAGATTCATCAGCCGGCGGGCAGTTTGGGAGCCGGTCAGCTGGCTGTAGCCGCCGGTGCCGTAGGGAACGAAGAGGGCGCTGCTGCCGTATTTCGCTTTGACGCGCTGCATTTCGCCGGCGACCGTGTCCAATGCCTCATCCCAGGAAATCCGCTGAAACGTCCCTTCTCCCCGCGGCCCTATGCGCTTCATCGGGTATTTCAGTCGGTCAGGATGATATTGGCGGCGCAGATAGGACCGGCCGCGGACGCACGCTCTCAATTGGGGATCGGCAACACTGTCTCCAGGGCGATCATCGGTGCTGATGCGGGTGATGACGCGTCCCTGAACCGGATCGTCTTTGACGTGCACCGCCAGCAGGCAGCGTCCGCCGCAGTTGTGGGCAGGGCAGCCGACACGGATGACGTTTTCTTCATTTACCTGCTGCCGAGTCATACACAGTCCCTCCGTCTGGCTGACTATACTGGCAAAGGGGTCATGCTGGCAAAGATGCCTCAATGATGAAGCGGTGATTCTTGGCGACGAAAGCCCCTTCTGTCTGAATCAGCTGATGCATGGCCCACAGCCTGTCCCGGTATCGCTCAAGCTCAAAATCAGGGATCTGCCATTCGATGATCTTCAGATAGAAAACCACAGCGCCGAGATCATAAAAGACGCAGTCTGGGAACGCTTCACGCGCGGAGACGATATCAAATCCAGCCTGTTCAAGCCAATACATCGCTTTATCCATCGTCCACGCGGCGTACCTGGGCTTGATTTCATCACATAGGAACTCATTGAGTTGGACGCAGTTGGCCCCGCCAACCTGTTGGGTGATGAATCTGCCGCCCCGCCTCAAGATGCGACGCAATTCTGTTGACCAGAAGGATTCATGCCGGTTGATGATCAGGTCAAATGTTTGGTCGTCATAGGGCAGCTGACGGTCATCGTCGATGGCGGCGACTTCAATTCCCAGGGGGGCCAAGTGGGCGCGGGCAACCGGGATGTTGGGCGGGTACGCTTCCGTGGCACAGGTGAGTGGGGGCAGCGGTGCTAGAGACGATAGGAATTCGCCGCCGCCAGTGCCCAGATCCAGCAGCGCCGCGACCGTGGGCAGCCGCTGAACAATCAGTTGGCGGTAATCCCAGGGCAGCGGCATTTCCTGCCACCGCCCTGCCAGCCAGGAAAAATCCCAGCCTGAAAAATCCTGTTTCAAGGCCTCGTCAATCAGCTGAGAGAATGAGTGTGACTGTGTGGCGTCCATGGTTCTCTGCCGGCCCGCTTGTTCGAGGATGATTACAAATGCTGTTCGAAGAAGGCGGTGGCAACCACCGGATGATCTATCAAGTATTGGTAACCGCCAAAGCGATCGTCAGCCTCCACAGCCAGAGGGCCGTGGCCTGCCGGCGATGCCAGGCTCATTTGGGTGACATCTTCCAGGCTGCCCCACCGATCGGTCTGGCTCTGTATATAGAGGACGGGGGTATTCCCTGTCCCGGCTGCGGCAAAGCCAGGTTGGATGGATCCCATGGGCGGCCCGCCCGCAGCCCGGTAGATGAGCTCGGTTATGGGCAGAACGACTTTTGCCAACGGGCCTACCAGGTCGGCAGCGTATCGTTTGGAGAAGGAGCCAATGCTGGTGGGCTGCACTGCGATCGCCGCCTTGATCTGATCTGTCTTGGACAAGCCGTAGATCACGGTGTTGGCGCCCATAGAAAAGCCGACGGCGCCGATGCGTCCGCTGTCGACATCATCGCGGGAATTCAGATACTGCACCGCGCCGAGGAGATCTTTAGATTCTTGCCAGCCGAAGGTCACCGGCGGGGCGGCAGCGCTGCTGCCGTGGTTCCGCAGATCAAACATCAGCAGGTTATACCCGTCCTGCTGCAGGCTGAAGGCCAGGCGCAGGAGATCGACAGGAGGCAGCTGCAAGATGCCGGAGAGAAAATCTTCGGCGGCCTCACCTAAGCGGTTCCAGGGCCAGCCGTGGACCAGTATCAGAGTGGCTCCGCCTCTGCCGGTGTCGGTCTTGGCGGGTACGAACCAGCCGGACAGCCGGACGCCGTCCGCCGCCGGAAACTGCACAGATTCATAGGAAAGCCCTAGATCTGAGGGGTTGGCCCACTGCGGCTGCCGGGGCGGGTTGATGAGCCGGCGGGAGAAGTAAACGATGATGCTGGCGCTTATCCCGGCGATAACCCCAAATAGAAGGAAAACCCAACGTAATACACGTTTAAAGATTGACATAATCAGCTCCACTAGGTTGACATAAACACAGGATGCGCACTTTCGGGCTGATCCCTTGGCCGCACATGCGCTGCGCTACACCTCGACCCCGTTAAACAAATCGTCGGCGCGATCGCCATTTTGGGGGATTGGAAACCCCATCATGAATGACTCTTTGCCGAAAGCTCTTTTCTGCAACCATATGGGCAGAAACCGGGCGAAACCACCGCCGCCACCTTGGCTGGGGTGCCGTGCGCCGGCTTCTCGTTTGGTGTCCCAGTAATCACCAAGGGTAATGGTCGCTTGAATCTGCTCTGGTGAGACACCGATTCGGGTCATGTCGATATCTTTGTTGCGGCCCACTTTCGTTGGATCTTGCCCTCTCAATCGCATGAAGAAGGTCATGGCCTTGACCCAGCCGTTTGGGATAACATTGTAGAACAGCCGCTGCGGCTGGTATGCTTCCAGCCCCAGTTCCGGATATTGTGCCGGATCTCCGGCGGCATGGAAGGCCGGTACTGTGATCTTCCAGCATTGAATGTGATCTGGATGAAAATAGCCGCCAGTTTCATCATGGGTGATGATCACTTGAGGGCGAATCTCTCGGATAAGTTTGACCACGCGGCCCACGGCCTCATGCTGATCTGCCTGAATGAACGCATCCGGGTGGTTGTTGGCAGGGTCACCGATATATCCGGAATCCCGGTAGCAGAAACGGTGCAGGGTGACACCCAGGATCGCCGTCGCCTCCTCCAGTTCTTTCATGCGTACAGCCACCAACTGCTGTAGAGATCCTTCAAATCCTTCCACAACCGATCCGGCGACGCCGTCGGTAGCGATGGCGACATGGACATCGACGCCTTCAGCCGCATAGCGTGCCAGTGTGCCGCCAATGGCAAAAGATTCATCATCAGGGTGGGCCAAAATGGCCAGTAATCGTTTCATAATCCTAGGTTCAACTCCAAACAGCAAGGCACACGCATGCCTAATCCGGTGTGGTCAAAAGCCAGGCAGCGGCTGGAAATCATTCGCTGCCCAGATCTGCTTCTGCTTTAGGCTTCGGCGTATCCGTGGTGGATACTGGATCGTAGACGGCTTCGCCGGCGGCCTATTAGGCAATTATATACGTGTGCCTTGCTGGATTGAACGGAACTGTCTAATCATTAATGTAACCGGCAAGGGTTACGTCCCGGCAGGCTATGCGGCCGACGCTGCCTCTACAGCAGATTTGAAGATAGCCAGCGCGTCGTTAATCTGAGATTCGGTAGCTACCAGCGGCGGGATCCAGCGGATGACATTGCCGTAAGTGCCGCAGGTCAGCAGCAGCAGATTTTGGGACATGCAGGCTTTCTGCACTTTCTTGGCAGCCTCTGGATTGGGCTTGTTCGTCCCTGGGAGGCTCATTTCAACGCCGACCATCAAACCCAGCCCACGGACCTCTCCAATGATGGGGTGGTCAGCCTGTATAGCCTCTAATCCAGCCATCAACTGCGCCCCGCGCTGGGCGGAATTCTCAGGCAGCTTTTCATCTCGAATAACCCTGACGGTGGCTGCGGCGGCTGCGGCGGCGACGGCATTGCCGCCGTAGGTCCCCCCGTGGGTGCCTGTGGCCCATTTCTTCATCAATTCCAGAGGGGCGGCGATGCCGCTCATGGGCATGCCGGAAGCCAGCCCTTTGGCCATGACCATAATATCGGCATCGATGTCGAAATGTTCCGTGGCGAAGAAACGGCCGGTGCGGCCGAACCCTGATTGGACTTCATCGCAGATCAGCAGGATGCCGTGGCGGTCGCAGATATCCCGCAGCCCTTTCATCCAGCGAACCGGCGGCACCAGATAACCGCCTTCGCCCAGGACTGGTTCAATGATCATGGCGGCGGTCTCTTGGGGCGCGGTCTGGCTCAACAGCATATGTTCCAGCTCGTTGAGGCAGAAATCGACCGTGGTCTCTTCGTCCCAACCATACCGGTAGCTGTAGGGGAAGGGGGCCACGAATACGCCGGCAGCCAGCGGCTGATAACCAAACCGGTAGACCGTTTTGCTGGTGGTCATCGCCATGGTCTGGTTGGTACGGCCGTGGAAAGAGCCCTGGAAGACAATGATATTCGGCCGGCCAGTGGCGTGACGGGCCAATTTAACGGCGCCTTCCACCGCCTCCGCACCGCTGTTGCTGAAAAAGAAGCCGTCCAGATGCTTCGGAACCACCGTCCGCAGTTCCTCAACCAGCTTCAATACGCTGGGGCTGTAAACGATATTGGCCTGGCCGTGGAGCAGTTTGCCAGCCTGCTCTTGAATGGCTTGAACCACTTTGGGATGGCAGTGGCCGGTATTGGTCACGCCGATGCCGCTGGTGAAATCTAGATATTGAGTGCCTTCGGCGTCGTACAGATAGCAGCCTTCTGCTCGCTCCACGACTATCTCAGTCATATGGGTCCATACAGGGGATAAATGGTTTGCGGTGCTGCTTAGTTTAAGGGGCATTTGACTTATTCCTGTGAGAATGGCGCTGGCTTGCTTTGGCAGGTTCGCTGCCGGCCTGCTTCACCCTCTAGCTAAAAAGGGATCAAACATCACGCAGTCTTGTGGAAGTACTGCATAAAGGGCAATAACGGAATAGGGCGAATCGATTGAAAAGAGTGGCGCACGCCGGGCAGCACCAGCAGCTGCCCCTTGGGTAAGATGCGGCTGAGTCGCTGCGCTTCCGGCAGCGGGACCATTTCGTCGCGATCTCCCAGGCTGATCACGACAGGGCAGCTGGCCCGAGCCGCCACCGCTTCGGTCAGCCCTTCTTGCGAAATCATGCCAATCAGATCGGCTGCCTGGCGTACCAGCACGCGCCAATTGCGGGCGCCATGTTCTTGGACCAATTGGTCGGCATAGGTGGGGACGTTGACGGCCATGCTCTCCGGATCCAACTGCTGCCTCATTTTATGGACTGCTTCCGCCTTCCAATAGAATTTGGTGCCCTGCATCAGCAGAGAACGGACCAGCAGCGGCTGGTTCACAGCCAGCAGCAGGCCTAGATATCCACCCATATCGTACCCGGCGATGTTGATGCTGGTTATCCCCAGATATTCCAGCAGCCCGGAGATATCCTGCATCATTCGTTCCGGGGTCAGGGCATGAGATTGATTGTCAGATCGGCCGTGCCCCCGCAGATCCATGATCACCAGCCGGAATTCCGCTGCCAGCGGCTGAGTGAACGCTCGCCATTGACTGCTGAGCGATCCCAGCAATCCAGGGAGCAGCAGCAGCGCGTCCCGGTTTGAACGACTTCCATATTCTTCGTAATTAATCTGAGTGCCGTCATCTGCGGTCCAAAAACTCATAACACTCCCTCTGTCCTTGGGGACTGGATGCCAGCGCCGCTGGCCTAGGCTGCCCTCATCAATGAATATTGTTAATCCGCCGTGCCTACGGCAAAGCCGATAGCATGCGTCTCTGTGTGCGAAAGGCTGATAGCCCAGCGGCGGATGCCCAAGGAATCAGCCAGATTATCGGCATTGTTGTGCAGCCGCAGTTCAGGCCGGCCCCGGTCATCGTTGACCACTTCGACATCAGTCCAGCTGATGTCGCCAATGCCGGTGCCCAACGCCTTGCTGACCGCTTCCTTGATGGCGATTCGGCCGGCTAAGCTGGTGGCGCGGCCGGCGCAGTACGCCTGCTCTTGAGGGGTGAAGAACCGGTTGAGGAAGCGATCCCCGTGCCGGGCGATCCCTTTATCAATCCGGGACACTTCAACCATATCTACGCCAACTGCTAACATACCATCATCTCCACTCTTAAATCGCTAGCTCTCCATCTCTGGAAGGCGCGGCCCGGCAACGGAGATAGCGATCTGGTCCACGCTGAGATATTTGCGGGCGGCGGCCCGTACCCGTTCAGGAGTGATTTCATTGACCATCGCCGGATATCGCTGCAGGAAGTCCAGGCCCAGCCCGTAAAACTCCATATCGGCGATCACGCTGGACAAGCCGCCGTTGGTTTCCAGCCCAACCGGCAGTGAGCCGGTACGGAAAGCCTTACTGTCAGACAGCTCTTCCGCTGACACCAGCTCTTCCTGGATGCGCCGGATTTCCTGGCGGACGCTCTCAATCGCTTTTTCCACATTTTCCGGGGCTACGCCGGCGCTGACATACCAGGGTGAGGGGCCTAAGCCGCCTTGAAGCCGGCTGTAAGCGTAGTAGGCTAACCCTTGTTCTTCACGGACCGTTTGGCCGATGCGTCCCATCATGC
>JAHEEY010000536.1 GCA_024640485.1 Chloroflexota bacterium
CACGACTTCCCTCAGATCCCTATCTACGTTTCAGCCGTGAACAAGGGGATGCTGCAGATGGCTGGAGAGGTTTGCGATGGTGTTCATCTTCATGCCCTGCATACGGTCAAATACTTAAGGGAGTTTGCTCTGCCCAATCTGCATAGTGGATTGGAGAAGAGTGGGCGTTCCCGATCGGATTTAACCCTGAACACCGCTCTCTTTGTCATTCCCCTCGATGATCCCGAAACTGCCGGCAAGGCCGAGTTATTTGTCCGGCAGCAGCTGTCGTTTTATTTGAGCACCCCGGCTTACAAGATTGTGGCTGACCTGCACGGGTGGGGGGATGTCTCCGCCAGGTTGAGCCGGATGGCCCGACGCGGCGCCTGGCAAGAGATGCCGGCGCTGATCAATGATGACATGATGGACAGCTGCGCCGTGAGCGGACGCTGGTCTGAACTGCCTGAAAAGATCACTGCCCGCTACGGCACGATGATCGACCGCATAGCCTACTATCTTCCGTTTGTGCCTGGCGAAGTGGACGAAGGCTGGCGGCAGACCATTGCCGGTTTCAAGCGAGCACAGGCCAAGACATCGATCTGAACAACGTTACCCGCCAGTTATAAAAAGATATGCTGCTGATTTCACGCTTGGCTGAAGGCCAGCGGAAGTCACGCTGCTGCCCGGGAATATTGCGGAGCAGGAAGAAATCGGTTCCTTGCGGAGATACGGCTGGACCTGCTGACATGGATTGACAGCTGGCCAGCAAGTAGAGGTGTCGATGTGAACAAGATACGCATCATGCGATCTTTTGTGGCCGCGGATACCATCGCGGAAATTGTTGGGGATGAGTATGATATTGGGCCGCTGCGGAGCTGTAAACTGTTCAGCAAGATGCTCAGGACCCAGGACAACGACCATTATCTGGTAAAGAACCGGGCCGGCGAGCAGAAGGTCATTCGCGTGTACCAATTGGGCCGCCATTTGCAGAGAAGCCGGTCGGATTACGAATTCGAATTGGATTGGCTGCGCTTCTTGTACCAGCGTGGTCTGCCGGTATCTTATCCGATTCCTCGCCGGGACGGCGCTTTGTTGGGCAGTATCCCGGCGCCAGAAGGTGAGCGGTATTACGCCATGTACAGCTTCGCCCGGGGAAAGCCGATGTCGCTCACCAATGAGGAGCAGCTTTATCAATGCGGTGTTGAAATGGCTCGGATTCACCTGGTCTCCAACGAGTTTCAGACCAGCAGTGCCCGTCAACCGATGGACTTGGCCTTCCTGGTCGATTCGCCATTGGAAAGGATGAGGCGATTCTGGGATAGTGATCAAGACTACAACCTAGATCTCATTTTGACCTCTGCCGCGGAGGCAAAGGAAGAGATTGAGGCGCTGCTGCGGAATGAGGAGCATACCGAGGATAGCTGGGGGCCGATAGGCGGGGATTTCCACAGTGCCAACACCCATTTCGATGAAGAAGGACAGCTGACTTTCTTCAATTTCGATCTGTGCGGACCCGGTTGGCGGGCGTATGACATCGCCGTCTTTCTGTTGAACACCAATCTGACCCACAGTGATACCAGCATGTCGGAGGCGTTTTTCGCCGGATACTACTCTCAACGACAGCTATCGAAGAATGAGCATGCCGCTGTGGCTCCATTTATGACCTTGAGACGGGTCTGGCTGACAGCCGCATTCACCATGAATGAGGGGTTGGCTGGCCATACCTTCATTGCCCCGGCCAGGCCCTCGTAAGCATAAACTGTGACCTCAGCCGGCTCTCCTAGAATTCGCCTTCCATCGAGCGGCTGTAGCCGGTGAGTTCCACGTAGCCGACGCCGCTGACTGGCTGGCCTGAACGGCTGCCGTTTACCCGCACTGCGCCTTCCCAATAGGCATACGAGACCATCAGCTCCTGATCCGCCAGATAGGGCTTCAGCGATAGGGTCAGCTCATGCCCGGGAATGGTAATCGTCCACTGTGCGGGATACTCGGCGTCGCTGTGGGGACTGCGCCATTGTTCTTCAACTGCGATCTCAAAGGCATCTCGGTTCAAATTGATGACCGTGCTGTCCGCCAATATCAATGTGCCGCTGGAAAAGGGGTCCACCGATCCATCGTCGCGGCGGATCTGGAACAGCATCAGTTCGCTGCCGTCGTCTAGCTGAACAGAGAACCAATCCCAGCCAACTTGTCCAGCGGACAGGGCGCTGGTGCTGTATTCGTGGTCCATCCAGCTGGAGCCGGTCACTTGAAATGTCTCTCCGCCAATCTCTATTTGGCCGCTGCTTTGCAGCCGGGTCAAGCTGTAGTAGGTGGAAGCGTTGCCTGGTTCTGGCCCTTTTTGACTGTATCCCTGCTCTCCCTGCAGCACCACCCCTTTGACATCAACCAGCTCCAGGGTCAGCGCTCTGCCTTCCTGTGACGCATGGAGGGAAAAGCTGTCAGGGGAGGTTTCCACCACCTGCCAATCCTCCAGCCACACCGAAAACGGCGCCGTCTCTACCCCCGCCAATCCAGCCGCGCCCCTGGAGAACCGCTCTTCAGCCTTGAAGGAGTCGCCGTCCACGTCTGTCAACGCGAAATGGGCCATGTAGATGTGATCGGTCTTCCATGCGGATGGCCGGTCGCTGGCCCGCATCTGTTCCGGCAGCAGCGCTCGCCGGAAAAAAGTCAGCTGATAGCCGAAGTGCCGCCCGCTGTTACTGTCCAGGTTCCCAGTGAAGTACCACCATTCTGTTTGATACGCGTCGTGGGAACCATGATCCGCGGGGAATGTCAAAGCTGACGGACCTTCCACCCTGGAGAAGCCTTCCACCACGGCGGGCTCGGATAGCAGCCGTGATTGAATCTGGCCATCGTCGGTACCGCAGGCGGTGCCCAACAGGAGCATTGTCAAGGTCAGCAGAAGCAGGTGTGCCTGGTACGCGGCAGTTCGTGTTTGTTTCATTCGGTTACTCATTACGCATCGCCTCAGCCGCCGCCTTCCGGCTCAGCTGCCAGGTAGGAATGATCCCGGCGATTACAGCGGCTAAGATGGCCACCAACATACCCTGGGCAAAGGGCCAGAACTCCATATGCAGCTGCAGAGTCCAGCCGAAAGCGCGGCGATTGATAATGAAGATCAAGATAAGCGCCAGGACCAGGCCGACCGGCATGGCGATGATGCCGGCTGCCGCGCCCAGTAAACCGCTCTCCAACAGGACCATTTGCCACAATTGGCGAATCGTCAGTCCCACTGCTCGCAGAATACCAA
>JAHEEY010000114.1 GCA_024640485.1 Chloroflexota bacterium
CGACGGCAGCATGCATGACCCGATCATCTAGACCGCAGTTCATCGCCTGAAAGCCAGAAGTACGGACCAAGTTCGTCTGCAGCCGTATGGCCCGTCCCATTCGTGAAACCAGGATCAGCTGGCCACTCCCCTTAACGCCCTTTACCAGCACCGGCACGCCCGGCAGCGGCTGGTCGAACTTCATGGGTATGGGCGCTTCAACATTTGGTTTGAGAATGTTGATCGGGTAGGTGCGGGTGTAGCCGCTGCTGGTTACTATCAGCAGCTTGTTCTGATCGCTTACCCTATCCCAATGGGTGACCGTGCAGATCGTTTCATGGGGCTCCAATTGGTGCAGGTTGGTGATGCCCAGATCCAGCTTGCTCAAATCTGCCAGCTGCCGGGCCGTTGCCAACAGGAAACGATAGTGCGAGGTGATGAACAGCAGCTGTTCATCAGGCTCGGCGACTGCTAAATGGACCAGATTGCTGCCAGGCAGATGGCCGGGTAGGGAAATGGCATCTGTTGTCTCTGTCAAGCTGCCGGAAACAAAGTCGACCAATACGTTGCCCTGCCGGTCAATTCCAATCAGATTGATCTGGGAGCCGCTGATTTTCTGCGAACTCTGGCTCTCATCAGCAGTGATCCGCCGCTGAATTATTTCAAGATTGATAGGGCTGACGTTTGGCTTTGAATGGGCCGGCTCACGCAAGGGGATATCTGCCGGTGTGAAACCTTTGGCTTCGATTTCACCTTTCTCGATTCCATGCGCGATGACGCCCAGGCCGGCGGAAACGCTGCTGAAGGTATCAACCGTGCGTATCTTTTCCGCCCCAAATTTACGCTGCAGCATTTCATGGAACACCGGGATCTGGGACGAGCCGCCAGTGGGGATAACGGCATCAATCTGGTCAGCCGATAGCCCTGAAGCCTCCATGGTAGCATCCAAATGTTCTTCGATATCCCGAATTTCTGCCCGGATGATATTCTCGAACTCGGTACGGGTCACAAATTCGCGAACCTTAAAATCAGGCCCTTCCAACAGTATCTCTGCGCCCCGCTTCTGGGAGAGCCGGCGCTTCGCCTGTTCTACGGTGTCGAACATACGCAGGCCGTGATTATTGGCCACTAGGCTGATCAGCGCCTCAATCTGGTACCGCCGCTGCGCGGTCTGGGCGATCTCATGCAGAATTCTCTTGTTATCTGGGCTCTGCAGTTCCAAGATGGTCTGCCAATTGGCAAAGGTGTCATAGATCCATTGGGGGACCGTCAATGCTTTGTGCCTGGGCCCATAATAGCTGCCTTCACCGAAATGATGGGGCAGCTTCGCCCGTACCAACTTCTGGTCGAACCGATCGCCGGCAACCGGGATGCCGTTGGTCGCCAGCACCGCCCGCCGCTTGGGATCACCCAGGCGCATCACAGTGATATCTAGGGTGCCGCCGCCAAAATCAAAAACAAGGACGTGCTGTTCCTCGCTGATGGTAGTCTCATAGCTGAAAGCAGCCGCAATCGGTTCCGGCTGCAGATAAACCTTCTCATAGCCGGCGCGGAAGGCCGCCTGCAGCAGCCGGGACTGCGCCAGGATATCTTGTTGGGGATCTGTCGAAAACCGTACCGGACGGCCGAGGACAACTTGGGGCAACGGTTGGCCCAAGATCTTCTCCGCCCGGATCTTGGTAGCTGTCAGATAAAGGGCGATGAGATCTTCCAGCGGGTAGTAGAACTGGCCGACCACTGTGCCGGGATAATCGGCGTCGCGCAGGCTGCTTTTCATGGAAAGGAACAGCCGGCCTGGGGAGAATACATCGACATAGGCGTAAGCATCGGTGACGTAGTAGAGGTCTTCGGCGTAGACTTCCAGCTCGCCAATCCATACTTTCTGCAGCTTAACCGGCCGGCCTACATTTTGACGGAAGTAATGGTCCACCGCTTCCCGGCCGATGTGGACGCCCTGATCGTTAGTGACATAGAGCGAGGTCCTGGCGACACGGGGGTTGCTGTTCGACTTATCGATAGGCAGCAAATTCACACTGTGACCGTCGTAGACAGACATACCTGAATTAGTGGTCCCGAAATCCATCCCGATGATCATAAGTGAACGCCTTGCCGATATTTGGCCACTGCTTACATCGAACCCGACCACGGCTCGAAATTCTGTAGAATCGAGCCGCCAATGAACTCGCGCAAGATCGAATCGCTGGAAATGAAATCCAGATCATCATTGGCAATGGAATCAAACCACTGCAGGAACGCCATCAGTCGGTTGGCTTCTATTCTTTCCGGCACATCCGGCTCCACCTGCAGCAGCAGCGGCTGTGCCAGCGCTTTCAGGACCGCCAATTCATAGACCAGCGCTGAATTGAAGAAGACATTGGCATTGTTCTGATTGGGGAAGATGTATCGTTTTTCGCCACGGCGGACGCTGGGCCAACGACGGATAGTATCGGTGGCTGAATAACCTCGATGGGAGGCATCCCGTACGATTCGCCGCAGCAGCCGGGTATCTGTTGTAGGCACCCGATTGTGCTTGTCCATATTGAGTTGGGTAAATGCTGAGATGAACACCCGGTAAACCGAGTCGGGCGGCAGCCCTTTGGTTAGCCGGGGATTGAGGCCGTGAATGCCTTCGACCAGGATGACGTGATCGGGGCCGATACTCAGTTCCTTGCCCGATTCACGTCTGCCGGTGTGGAAATTATAGAGCGGCTGGACGATAGTCTCGCCGTCCATCAGCATCCGCAGATGCTTTCGAAACAACCGTACATCTAGGGCATCGATGGTTTCGAAGTCGTAATCACCATTCTCATCACGAGGGGTCTCTTCCCGGTTGACGAAGTAGTTATCCATGCCGATAGCGATGGGGTAGATTCCTCTAGCCATCAGCTGGATCGCCAGTCGTTTGCTGAAAGTGGTCTTACCGGCAGAGGTCGGGCCGGAGATCATCACCAACTTTGTTTGCGGTCGGCGTGCCGCGATCTCAGTGGAAATGTTAGCCAACTGCCTTTCATGAAGCGCTTCGGCGACCAGGATCAACTCCTGGGTGCGGCCGTTGCGGATAGCCTCGTTGAGAGCGGCCACTTTGGGGGTGCCCATGATGCGCAGCCAGTTTTGATATTCACGAAACACCGTCGCCAGCCGGGCCTCATCTTCAAAAGGCTGCAGCTTCCGCGGCTGCTGCCGGCGGGGAAACTGCAGGATGAAACCCCGGCTGTATGGACGCAGCTCAAACACATCCAAATAGCTGGTACTCGGCACCATGAAGCCGTGGAAATAATCACGCACGCCGTTGAGTTCGTATAGGGTAAGATAATCCTTCCGCCGTTTGGCGAACAGATCTGCTTTTTCCTTGTCGCCGCTGTCCCGGAACAGCTGCAGCGCTTCAGCCAAAGGCACTCTCACCTGGGTGATGGGCAGGTTGGCGGCGATCAATGATTTCATCCGTCGCCGCAGCTGGACCAATTCTTCGGCACTCAGCAGCTTCTGATCATCACATTCGCAGTAGTATCCGCCGAAAGGCATCGAATGATGAATCGTAATTGTCCTATCAGGAAACAGCTCTGAAGCGGCCGCGACCATCAGGAAGCAAAGAGATCGGCGGTAGATCCGAGTGCCATCGGAATCAGCGGTGGTTACCGGAACCAGATCGGCATCCGCTTGCATCGGCTGCGAGAGTTCCCGCAGCTTGCCGTTCATTAACGCAGCCACGATCTGCCCATTTTCCTCAAGGTCGGCTATCTTGAAGAACGCCTCGATTGAAGAGCCGATGGGGCCCTCAAAAGTGATCCCGCCGGTGAAACGAGCTTGAACTGTTTGGCGAGTTGTCGCGCGAATAATGGTCATAAGGTACTCCAGGATCATGATCGGAGATCGGATGGGAAGGTGAGGTTATCGTATCTCCAAATAATTTGTAATCAGGTCAACGCTGCGCGGGACAGCTTCACGAAGTTTGTGCTGGATTTCAGCCACCGGGACATGGTCAAAAACTTGGGCCTGCAACCATGACCGATCGTGAAGTTTACCCGCGAATGCTTCCGGCGACATCTTCAAGCGCTGGGCATAGATGTCAACGGTTCGCAATGTCGCACCGGGCCTTAGTTGGGCAACCAACAGGTCACGCCATTTCAGCAAATCGCCGTTTCCGGTCAAGGGCAGCCACCACTCGCTTGGTTGTGTGGAAGACAAGACGGTAGCCGCTGCCGCCGGCAGTGTGTCTACTGCCAAGTGGTCCAGATAGGTCAGTAGAATATGGTGAGCCAAATGCCGCTGAGAGAAATCACCCCAATCCGACGACTCCACAAAATAGGGTATCAAGATCTGACGGAACCAGAGCAGATCAAACATCAAGTGAATGCCATAGGCGGCTGCAGCCATTTTCTGGTCAGCTGACAGCATCGCCACATCTTTGAGTTCAGGATGGCGGGTCAACATCAGGGAGAATGCTTCATCTTCCGGATTCGGGGGCAATCCATAGAAATGGGTCCTATCGCGAGGGACATTGCAGATAGATTGATAATCAGGTGCGACGCTGCCGATATAAAAGGAAGGCCAAGATTGATTGAACAGCTTGGTCAAGCCTGTTAGTCCCTTACTGCTTGCTTGGGCACGAATCTCTTCTGCGATCTGCAGATGCATGAATGGCGTTGGCATAATTTATTCAGGTGTGGGGTCAAACGCTCTTGAACAATGGGCGATGAAAATCAAAATCATGAGCGGCTAGCGATGCCAGGATGGGCAAGACGAAGGGGCAAACCAGCGTGTACTGGCATGGCCGCGCAGCCGGCTTAAGCTGGGTAAGCAAGCGAGCAAGATGTTAGGGTTGCTGGTGGTGACTTTATTAACGGTATTGCCCAACCGGCTTTGCAGTTCTGCTTCCAGGTGATCAGGATCCCCAAAGGTAGCCCCGCCGGTTTCGATGGGGACTAATAAGGCGACTGGCACCACGTAGCCCTTAACCCGGTAGGATCGGCCTAACTGGTCGATGTAATCGTAGATGATATGTTCGCCAAAAGTCACCAAGCCGGAAACAGGCTGATCACCCAATATCAACAATCGTTCATGCGGCACGTGCCCTCCTCGCAGTTCGATCGCCAACGTCCATTGGGTGGCGATGTCTGGAGACAAGCCGTTGCGGGCCATGACCGCTCTGCCGTAGTAATCTAAAACGCTGGCGGCATAGTTGCGCGGGACTCTGCTGTTTGCGTGATCCCAACCGCCGCTGTATGCGGCCAATGCCGAGTATAAATCCCCACCGGATTGGCGGATGACTTCTGATAGAATGGCCACGCCCCAGCTCAGGTTTGTGGTTGGGTCGGCCAAATCTTCTGCCGACGGCCGCCACTCCAGCCCTGGGCCTGTGGGCATGACCCCCATCAGCCCAACTGCACCGACACGACTGATGACCCTGGAATCCCCATTGGACTCTTCTCGGACAACCGCGGCAACAAAATCAGCGTCTATGCCGTACTCTTCCGAAACAGCCGCGATTTGAGGGGCCCATTGCTGGACCGTCTTCTTCCAGAGCGGTGACAGCACCGGCTGTTCTGGTTCTGCAACCTGGGGGTCCATGGACACGGCCGCTTTCGCTGGCGTTGCTGGTTCAAACAGCGCCCATGTTAGTGAAGAAATCGCGATAGTGGCAGCTATGGCAATGTGTTGTATCCGCTTCATATATTTCGAGACAAGCCAAATGCCAAACAGCTTCCCAAATGTACAAACGACTAGCTGTTTTGGTGAAATGTGCCTACCCTCTAGGGCACGACACCATAGAGGAAACCCCGTAACCTGCCGAAATCACTTATATCTGTCTGCGGTAGACGCAAGGCAGGCACCAGGGCTGAGCTCAAGCTAGAATGCACAATAACGGGCATTCTAGCATAAGGCATGGTCACTTGCCAATCATGTTATGTAAATACGCTCAATTCTGATCTCGATCGACCTGTGGGTTGACACGCCACCAACTAGCCTGAATCGATGGCAGCGGCGGCCTTATTGAAGCTGGTCGTTTGATTTTTGTGGGCTGCTGTACGGTATCATCTGGAAGCCAAACGGTGTCCAGCAATACGCCTTCAGATAAGGGTGTGTTGTGATGGGGGTAGGCGTAGCAGAAAAGCCTGCTGTATAACTCCAGCTCCCGCAAGAAGCATTGCATCTCCTGGCCGTAGAGATTAAAGCCGAACAGCTCTGCTCTGGGGAACTGATTGCCATATTCATCAACCCACTGGTATAGATCCAGCCCCTTGATTTCGGTGCCCCAATCGTCCAAGACGAATGCCGGCAGGATTCGCTCTTCAGTCCCTTTGACGGTGAAGGCGTAGCGCAAATAGAGTGAGTCGATGCCTTTGTCGTCCGGGCTGGCATTCTTGAGCAGCAGGGCTGTCTGCCCTTCTTCGACGAACAAGCTGCCGTGTATATGATGTCTAATCGCTTTCACTATCTATCCTTGTTTTCAGGTTTGGATGGATGGGGGGGATGATCCCCGCGCCCCAGAAACGGGTACTGCTGCTAGCTGGGGCTTGCTTGCGGCAGATGATGCGTTCGCGAGTCCAAAGGACAATAACAGATGTCAAAAACAGGTGATTTCATGCCCCGTTCTTGCCTGCCGGCCAGGCGCTCTCCCGCTTGACACCGATGTGACCATTGTTATACTTTCTCTGACTGTACACATTCGCGCTTCTCCAATGATGAGATGTGCATAACACAAGTCAAGGAGCTTGAAATGCTAACCGCCTCAGACATTTTTAAGGAAATGCCCAATCGTTTCAAGGCCGACAAGGCCGGAGATCTCGATGTAACCGTTCAGTTTGACTTGACCGGTGACGACGGTGGGCAATGGTACGTCCAAATCGCCGACGGTGCTTGTAATGTTCAAGATGGTACAGCTGAAAGCCCCAAAGCGACCATTCGCATGGACGCTGCAGATTACGTTGATATGACCACCGGAAAGTTAAACGCAATGGCTGCTTTCATGTCGGGCAAGGTCAAGGTTGAGGGCGATCTGAACACAGTGATGAAGATCCAACAGATCTTCTAATCTCTCCTGCGCATTAAATTGGTGAAAAGGCCCGTTCAAGCGAACGGGCCTTTTTTTGCCTGATCTTCAGAACATCACGCGCTTACAGTTGAGAAACATTGCTTGCTGCGAAACCCGATTACCTCGAATCCATGGCCAGTTCCGGATAATCTTTCCGTTCCACCGTTTCAACTGAGACCCCTAACAAATTCAACAACTCAGTGATTAAATTCGCTTTTCGCTCGGCATCACTGCGGGACCAGGTGCGGGATTTGATTTCCAGATATTTCCCCGGCAGTTTCGGCGAAAGCACCTTGTCCAGGTTGATGGCGAAATCAGTATCTTCATAAAGGATGCGCCAGCGCTGCCGCTCTTTTACCACTTCGATCTCGGTAGATGGGTCGAAATACTCTCGATAAAAGCGAAGGGTACGATCCGCTGAGGCCAGATAACGAGATCTGGAAAGCATCACCGCTTTCACGAATTCATCCCGATTCTCTTCGCCAATAAGGGTGATCCGCGCCCGTGATTGGAAGACCTCACCCTTTTCATCGATGAATTCATCTTCACGATAACGCAGCCGGGCAGCATCTGGATCGTGCTCAGCGAACAAGAAATAGGTGTCGTATTGGCGGTAGAGAGATTCTTTGACCACTTCGACTTGATCCGTAGCCAGGGCTGCCAGCACACGGGCTTCATCGGTGACAAATGCCTTCAGCTGGATCTCGAAGCTCTCCTGGCGCTGGACCCCCGCCAAGAATACCAGCTTGTTGTAAGGGCTGGATTCTCTTTTGATGACGAAATCATCGATCTTGGCGGCGACGATCGCGGCATCCTGTTTGGCGGCGTTCTCGTCTACCGTCATTAACTGCCGGTCTTGCATCAGCCAGCGGCCGTTGCACATGACGTGCGCTACATCACTACTCTTGGCCGCGTAGACCAACTGTGAATAGACCCCGTCGGGGTTATTATAGAACTTGGGCTGGTTGTGAATGCCACTCATGTCTACGATAGCGACATCGGCCCGCTTGCCGGCTTCCAGGCTGCCGGTGACGTCTGCCATGTGCATCGCCCTGGCACCGCCAATGGTCGCCAATTCCAGCGCTTGACGTGCCGGCAAAACGGTGGGGTCATTGCTGGCTGTTTTCGCCAGCAGGGCCGCCAGACGAATCTCCTCGAACATATCCAAATCGTTGTTGCTGGCTGGCCCGTCGGTGGCGACCCCTACATTAAGGCCCATGTCCAACATCTGGCCTATGGGAGCGATGCCGCTGGCCAGCTTGAGATTGCTGGTGGGGCAGTGGGCTATACCAGCGCCCGCTTTCTGCAGGTCGTACATCTCCCCCTTGTCCAAATGGACGCAGTGTGCCGCCAACAGCTTGGTTTCCAGGATGCCGTGCTTGTTTATCCAGGGGACTACAGGCATATGGTTTTGATCCCGGCAGTTGGCTACTTCCAGACTGGTCTCGCTGACATGGGTATGCAGAGGGACGTCATTGGCCCGGGCTAAATCAGCGCAGGCCCGCATCAATTCGGGGGTGGCGGTATACCAGGCGTGAGGGGCCACAGCCGGTTGGATCAAAGGATGCCCGTTCCATTTTTCGATGAACCGGCGGCAGAGAACCAAGCCGTCTTCATAAGTTTGAGCATCCGGTGCCGGGAAGATCAAGATTGTCTGTCCCAGCAGTGCCCGCATCCCGATTTCGGCAGTCTCTTCGGCGATCGCTTCTTCGAAATAATACATGTCGGCGAAAGAAGTTACCCCGGAACGGATCATTTCAGCACAGGCCACCCGGGCCCCAAGTTTGACGAATTCCGGGGTGACAAATTCTCGTTCCAGCGGCATCAGATAGCCCAACCACACATCTAGCCGTAAGTCATCGTTCAGTCCGCGCAGTAACGACATCGGGATGTGGGTATGGGCATTCACCAGTCCAGGTATAATGACTTGTTCGGAGCAATCGATTATCTCGGACGCTTCATAAGCCGCGCTGATCTCGTCTACTGGGCCAACAGCGACCACACTGTCACCCTTCACAGCTAATGCCCCATGAGGGTAGACGTCAAAGCGTTCATTCATGGTGACAACGATCCCATTTACAAGTAGAACATCAACTTTTTCGGGCATATGAACCTCTCACTTCCGACCTTGAACTTTGGCTATCGATGCGCCAGCCCTTATCATAAGAAAAGGCTGCCTGTTTCTGGCAGGCCTCACCGGGGCGTACTCGCATTATACCGATTCCTGCTATAATCAGGAAATTGGACCAGGTCAAAAGGGGAAGCGCCCGATTCCTCGGATGATAGTTTCCTACTTTCTCCCAAGAGAAGCTTGGCAAAAGCTGCCGGCCCGCAGTGAGCAGCTTTTCTGCAGTTACCCAGGCGTATAAAGGAATGAGACGGCTGCAGCGTGATCAGCAGCGGCTGCTGTGATGCACCGCCCACCAAAACATTATGAGAATGATCGATCTGATTGAAAAGAAGCGAGACGGATTGGAATTGAGCCCGTCTGAAATCGACTGGTTTGTGTCTGCCTATACCAATGGTGACATCCCTGACTACCAGGCCGCGGCCCTGATGATGGCCATCTTTATTCGAGGCATGAATCGTCAGGAAACAGTGGAGCTGACCATGGCGATGGCGCGCTCCGGTGATCAGCTGGATTTGCATGATATCGCGCCGTTTATTGTCGACAAACATTCCTCCGGCGGCGTTGGCGACAAGACGACCTTGGCGGTGCAGCCGCTGGTGGCTGCCTGCGGCGTGCCGGTGGGCAAGATGAGTGGGCGCGGCCTCGGTTCCAGCGGCGGTACACTGGATAAAATGGAGTCGTTCCGCGGCTGGTCCTCCGCCCTAACTCTGGACAGGTTCAAGAAACAGTTGAAGGAAATCGGGCTGGTGCTGGCCGGGCAGACGGCGGATCTGGCCCCTGCCGATGGAAAGCTGTATGCCTTGCGCGATGTGACCGGCACCGTGGGAAGCAGCTCTTTGATTTCCGCGTCGATCATGTCCAAGAAGCTGGCTGCCGGCGCTGATGCCATTGTGCTGGATGTAAAGACAGGCAGCGGCGCATTCATGCATACCGTAGAGGCGGCCAAAGATCTGGCCAGGATTATGGTGGACATCGGTAATGATGCTGGACGCAAGACGGTAGCGTTGATTTCCGACATGAATCAGCCGCTGGGACATGCCATTGGCAACGCGTTGGAAGCTCAGGAAGCGATAGCTACGCTGCACGGGGATGGTCCGGCTGATTTCTGGGCTCATTGTTTGGAGGTTGCCGGGCAGATGATCTTATTAGCTGGCAAAGCGCCGGATCTCGATGCCGCCAAAGCGCTGGTGACCGCAGCTCGGGACGACGGTCGGGCCTGGGTTAAATTCAGAGAACTAGTACAAGCTCAAGGGGGAGATGTGGCTCAGGCTGACAACCCCGACTTGCTGCCTCACGCTGAAATTGTCGAACCAATCTTGTCGCCGCAGCGAGGCACAATCGCGGCCATGGATACTGGTGCCATAGGATGGGCAGCGGTGCGTCTTGGCGCCGGACGGTTGATTAAGAGTGATGAGATTGACGCTGCTGTCGGCTTTGTCCTTCCCTGCAAGATTGGTGATGCCTTTGAGCCAGGTGATACCCTGGGATTTATCTATGCCAATGACGCTGAGAAGCTGGCGGAAGCAAGGGAGAGTGTCTTGGCTGCGTTGACCTGGTCGGCCGATGAAGTGGCTCCCCTGCCGCACTTCTACGGTATTGTTGAGTAAGAGATGAAACTAGGATTGGCCCTGGGTGGCGGTGGCGCTCGCGGCGCTGCCCACATCGGCGTTCTGAAAGCGTTCCAACGACTGGAAATCAAGCCAGATCTAATTACCGGCACCAGTGCAGGCGGCGTGGCAGGGGCGATGCTGGCTGCTGGTTACACCGTTGAGGAGATGATCCATTTCTTCCAACAGTCAAACCTGAGCCAAATGTTCGCTATGCCCACTGGTGTGCCGGCCTTCTCCAGCAATACCAAAATCGAGAAACTCCTGGAAGAGACCTTTGGACAGATCACCTTTGCCGACCTGAATATCCCCCTGTCGTTAGTGACGGCGGATCTTGTCAGCCGAAAAGAGGTCATCCTAGATGAAGGAGATTTAATTTCGGCACTGTTGGCAACCATTGCCCTGCCGATCCTGCTGCCCCCGGTGGAGCGAGATAATCTTATTTTGGTCGATGGCGGTATCCTTAACAACGTCCCCTTTGATATCGTCCGTGCCCGTGGGGCAACCGTTGTGATTGCCGTTGCTCTGAA
>JAHEEY010000537.1 GCA_024640485.1 Chloroflexota bacterium
ATCGTTGATGGCGGGGGATGGGGCGCACACACAGGTGCGCCCGTACATTGGCGCGGCATTCCCGCAGGGGCGCTTCCATGTGTGCGCCCCTCTTCTGCCGGGCGGGCGGCATTCCCTTGCGGGGTCAAACGCAGCCGGCGGCGATCCGTTCAGATCGGCCGGCAGGTGAGGGAGTCTGGCGCCATTTGGAGGAAGGTTGATGGCGGGGGATGGGGCGCACACACAGGTGCGCCCGTACATTGGCGCGGCATTCCCGTAGGGGCGCTCCCAGGTGTGCGCCCCTCTTCTACCGCGGGTGGAATTGCCATGCGGGGTTAAACGCAGCCGGCGGCGATCCGTTCAGATCGGCCGGCAGGTGAGGGAATCGTGCGCCGTTTGAAGGGCAGTTGATGGCGGGGGATGGGGGCGCACACACAGGTGCGCCCGTACATTGGCGCGGCGTGCCGGTAGGGGCGCTCCTATGTGTGCGCCCCTCTTCTGCCGGGCGGGCGAAGGGGTTGATGCCGGGCAGTGTTGTTTGGTTTCCTGTGATCGGGGCATCGAGGCGTGGTAAGGGGAAAGCGGCAGGGGGAAGGGGCGCACACGCAGGTGCGCCCGTACATTGGCAAAGCGTGCCGGTAGGGGCGCTCCCTGGCAGGAATCGGGCTGGAGCCGTTAATGGGATGAAAAAGAGTGGGCGACGATATGATCGGCGGTCGATACGGCTGAAGGGGTATGATTACTCGCAGCCGGGGGCTTATTTCGTGACCATTTGCGTGCAGGGCAGCCGGCATCTGCTGGTCCCTGCGCCGGTGCGGGCGATGGTTAGTCATTGGTGGCAGGCGCTGCCGGACAAGTATCCCAATGTCAGTACCGACGCCTTTGTGCTCATGCCCAACCATGTCCATATGGTGATCCTGATCAACGCGCCGGCAGCTGGCGAAGTGGACCACGCAACCCTGGGGAGAATGGTGCGGTGGTTCAAGAGTATGAGCACCAACAGCTATATCCACGGGGTGGGCGAAAGCGGCTGGGAGCCGTTTCTAGGGCGGCTGTGGCAGCGGGGCTATTACGAACAGATTGTGCGTAACGGGCGCCATTTACAGGCGGTGCGGCGGTACATCGCCGCCAACCCGGAGAAATGGGCGGCGGCACGCACCGGCCAGCAGCTGATCTGCTGAGCCGGCGTGCCGAGTCCTCGTCCGGTTCAGGAACTGATGTCTTGCCGTTGAAAGATCCACAGGATCAGCGCCAGCCCTACAATGACCCAGCCGGTCAGCACCAGCAGCGAGAATCCGTAGCTGTCGGCAGGGACGGTCAGGCCCAACTTCTGGTAGAACGGGAGGTACGGCTGGCTTGGCTGGCCGGCCTGGATCCAGCTGCGGATGTTGGCGAAGTTGTAGCTGGGGGTAAGCCGGCTGATGGTGAGATACAGCGGCTGCTCCCAGCGCAAAGCCAGCGGCGGGAACAGAAAGCCGATGGCCGGCTCTACACTGACAAACAGCATCCCCACCATCACCCCGCCCACCACCGACCGCATGATCGAGGCTGAAATGGCCACGTAGATAGAGACGACCAGGATGCTCAGGTAGCTCAGCGCCGCCTGCAGGAGGTAGTCGGACCACAAATCAGAGAGGGCGGCGGCGGTGACCGGCGGGCTCAGTGGCTTGCCCGCCAGGGTAGAGAGCAGGGCGAAGCCGCCGCCGAAAACGACGGAGGTGACCAGAAAAGCGGCGATGATCAGCACGCTCAGGGTCACGAATTTGACTCCCAGTAATGCCGCCCGGGAGCGGTACGGCAGGATGTTCTTCCAGGTGCCCCACTGGTATTCGCCGGCAAACGAGACCGCCGTCAGCCCCACCAGGAACATATGCCCCAGCGGGTTGGAGGGAAAGGCCCAGGCGCCCAGCACCATGTTGGTCCATTGATAAGGGTATTCGAACATCCGCTGATAGGTGTTCGGGCTGACCACCAGGACACCCAGCATGAAGAGGCCGATCCCTAGGGCGCCAACCGGGAACACCCACAGCAGCAGGCCGGTGGTCCAGCGGTTGCCGATAATCTTGGCCAGTTCGGCGCGAAATAGATCAAGCATGGCTGTCCTCCGCGGCAGCGGTCACTTCAAGGAACAGCTGCTCCAGCGACTGCTTTTGGGCCTGGATCTCGAAGATGTCGATCTGGTGGGCCACCAGCGTGCGGGCGATCTCAGGGGTGTCACCCTGGGCGGCGGCTACCAGCAGGCGGCCGTCGGCCAGCCGGGTGGGCCAGCGCGCTTCCAGGGCGGCAGCCGCTTCCGGCAGCGGCGCCGCCCGGATGATCAGCTGCAGCTGTGCCGCCAGCAGATCGGCGACGGCGCCCTGGCGAAGGATCTCGCCCTTGCTGATGATCGCCACCCGGTCGCACACCTGCTCCACTTCCCCCATCAGATGGCTGGAGAGGAACACCGTCTTGCCCTGCTGGTCCACCAGCTCCCGGATCAGCGCGCGCACCTGCTGCATACCGCCGGGGTCCAGCCCGTTGGTGGGCTCGTCCAGGATGATCAGGTCGGGATCGTGGAGCTGGGCGGCCGCCAGCCCCAGCCGCTGCTTCATGCCGGTGGAGTACCCTTTCACCGGCTGGTCGGCGCGGTCAGCCAGCCCCACCTGGGCCAGCAGCTGGCTGACGCGGGCGGGATCCCGGCTGCCGGTGACATGGCCCAGCAGCTCCAGGTTGCGCCGGGCGGTGAGGAATTCGTAGAAGGTGGCCCCTTCCACCAGGGCGCCCACCCGCCGCAGCACCGCCCGGTCCTGCCGCACCGGCTGGCCGAACACAGAGACGCTGCCGGCGCTGGGGTGGATCAGGTCCATGATCATGCGGATGGTGCTGCTCTTGCCGGCGCCGTTGGGGCCCAGGAAGCCGAAAACCTGCCCGGCAGCCACCTCAAGGTCGAGCCCCTTGACGGCGACCACCCGCTGTTTTCCCTTTCCGAACAGCTTGGACAGCTGGTGCAGTTGGATGGCGTTGGGTTGGCTCATGGGAGCATTCTAGAAGAAAGCGGGGCCGGCGGCAAGTAGGATGGCGATACCGGCCAGGCAAAAACGGCCTGGCTTCCCCCTGAATCCAGGAGAAGCCGGGCCGCCTCATGTTAACGGTGCCGCCGGTTTAGCCGCCGGCGACGAAGCTGGCCAGGATGTAGTCCAGCGCTTCCAGGTCGCGGTCGGAGACGATCTGCACCTGCACCAGCATCAGCAGACTATCGTCG
>JAHEEY010000115.1 GCA_024640485.1 Chloroflexota bacterium
CTCAACCGCCGACTGATGCTGTTCGGCCAACTCCGCCGCGCTTTCTATCTGCGCGGAAATCTGTAGTTCCAGATCCGCCAGTGAATCCTCTAACGGTTTGACCGCCGCCTGGGCCTGCTGCATTTCCTGATAGTGGGTTGGTGCCTGTTCCAGAAGAGTGCGCTGCTCTTTCGCATCTTCATGGGCATCCGGCTGATAGCCGAGCTGCGCCATCTGATCGGCCAGTCCAGCCAATGCCTGCTGTGCCTCCAACGCGAAATCATTCTCTGCCAGCTGCTGTTTCACCTGGGCCAACGCCGCCTGCCCTGTCTCTGCCCACGCCTGCCGGATGCGGTCTATTTCAGCCAGGCGCGCCTCGGCAGTAGAAAACCGCCGCTGCTGCTCCTGCCGCTCCTTCTCCAGCTCGCCTTGCTGCTTCACGGCACTCTCCAGCGCCTTCACCCGTTCTGCCAAATCAGTTACCGCTGATTGGTCGGCAAGGGCAGCCTGCAGCGCTTGCTGCCGCTCCTGGCTGCCGCTGGCTTCCCAGGCAGCCACCGCCTGGGAGATCTCATTCTGGCGGGCTTCTGCTCTGGCCCGCAGCTGCGCCTGGGCCTGCCGCTCCCGCTCCAGGCCGGGCAGATCTTTGATGCTGGTTTCCAATCGGGCCAGCTCAACAGTCAAAGACTCAATCCGCTTCTTGTTCCCTCGGAAACGGTCCCCAGACTCTTTTCCCTCTTCCTTCAGCTCGTTCAAAACCGATTGGCGATGTGATTCGCTGAGCGTTTGCCCGCACAACGGGCAGGAGCCGCCGATCTGAGTTTCCAGCTGATCGATGCGGCCCTTCAGCTTGTCCATCTGCTGGCGCAGCCGAGGCTGTTCGCCTTCCAGGGCATCCAACTCTGCTTTGGCGGCGGCGGCCCCTTGACTTTCATCCGTCAAGACTGCGATGCGTGCTGTCAGTTCTGCCAGCACCCCCTCCGATCTGGCCCCATCCGCGATCAGACTGGCTTGTTCACGCTGCAATGCTTGAATTCGTCCGGCCTCGCTTTGCAGCCGGTCCAGCTCCTGAGCCCGTACCTGCCGGTCGCTTTCCAACTGCTGCAGTTCGGCGCGGGCCTGATGCCACGCCTGCTCCTGCTGACGAAGCTGCTGCAGAGACTCCTCCAGCTGGCTGAGCCTCTGGCTGGAGGCCGATTGTGTCTCCAGTACCTGCTGACGTTCTTCCTGGGCATTGGCGGCCTGGACAGACTGCGCCTCCAGCTCCTTCTGCCGCTGTTCCAGCCGGCTGCGGCTGCGGGCCATCTCCAGCTCATGTGGCTGCCGTTCCCGCTCCAGCCGATGATGCTCATCCGCTTTGCGCTGCCATTCCTGGACCAATGCTTCAGCATCCTTCCAGGAGCTGTATGCGGCGGTGATCGATTCGGCATCACTCAAGATCTGTTGAAAAGCATCTCGCTCCGCCTGCCGTTTCTGCCTGGTCGCCTGGGCGCTTTCCAGCCGGCCTTGGGCCGCGGTCAGGCTGTCAGCCAGATTCTTGACCATCCGTTCCTGCTGCTTGACCGCGGTCTCAGCCCGGCGAAGCTGCTGCAACAACGCTTCTTTGTCAGCCACACGGCTCTCGACTAATGCCAGCTGAGTTTTTGCCTGGCCTAAGGCAGCTTCTCTCTCTGGCTCCTTTTCCAGCTCCAGGGTGATCTCTTCCAGCAAGCCGTCGAGCAAAGCGATCCGGCCCTCGCTCTGTTTCCGGCGAACCGCCGCCGCTTCTTTGTATTCGTCCCATTGGCTCACGCCCAGAAGATCAGCCAGGATTTCTTTTCGCCGGTTCGGGGTCTTGGTAGTGAACTCATCCGCCTTTCCCTGCAGCAGGAAACTGGCATTGATGAAGGTGTCGTAATTCATGCGCAGCAATCTTTCGATGGCTGCCTGGGTATCACGCACCTTGCTTTCGCTCAATGCTTTCCATTTGCCGGCATCGCTCTTGATCTGCAGCTCCAGCAGTGTACCCTTCCGGGGCTTCTTCCGCCGGATAACCCGATAGGTGATCGCTTCCAGCTGGAAGGTCAGCTTAACTTCGGCGCCAGCACCCCCCAGCGCCGCCAGCTTGTTGACCAGATCGTCATCGCTTTTGCTGCGGCTCCTGCCAAATAGCGCCCAGGTGATGGCGTCCAGAATGCTGGATTTGCCAGCACCGTTCGCCCCGGAAATGCAGGCCAAATGAATGTTATCGAAATCGAGAACAGCAGTGTCCCGGTAGGAAAGGAAATTGGTTAGCTCTAAGGTAAGAGGGATCATGAGTCAGTTACTTCGTCGGTTATACGGCAGCGGATCAATCATCAGCGGCGGCGAATATCTCTTGGGCCAGCGCCTGCAGCGCCGCTATTTCTTCATCATTCATCTCAACCGACTGCCAATATTTTTCCAACAGCTCCACCGGCGTCAGCGTTTCCAGTGACAAGATATCTCCCAAACGGGATCGCTTCTCCGTCTGGCGATGCTTCTGAACCTGTAAGCTGAGCGCTTCCTGAAAGCGATCGGTGATGCTTTTCTCGTCCAGCAGCGGCTCCCAATCCCTGGGGTAGCTGAGCTGCACCCGGCAGATGGCCCCAGCGACTTCCTCAGTCTGCGGCAGCTGCCGGATGACGTCTTCCATGAAGCTGCCGGCATCTGGCGTATCTATCTTTATGTCAATAAAGCGGCGGGTGTCCAGCTTGACGAATTCCCATTCCGTCTTGCCTCTGCTGATGTCAGCCAGCACGAACCCTTTCTTCTCTCGGGCTTCACCGAAATCCACTCGCTCAATAGAGCCCGGGTAGATAATTGGCGGATGGCTGCCCTTCGGGGTTAGCGACTGGTGTTTATGGATATGGCCCAGAGCGACGTAATCCAACCGGCTGTCGTTGACGATTTGACCGCTGAGCACCAGCTCATGCCCTAACATCACCGCCCGCTCGCTGCCAAAAGTGGCACCCTGGACACTGGCGTGGGCTGACAAAATAAGCGGCAGATCGGGATCCGCTCCTGCCACTAACTCCTCAACCAGCTCACCTACCCGTTCCTCGATCATCGCCACTACCGTCTCCAACGTCTTGCCGGTGGTTTCTTCACGGGTCATCAGATGACTTCTAGAAACCCAGGGCACCGCGATTAACTGAATCGGCAGTCCCAACTCATCCGGCCCGAACCGTTGGATCCGGTCAGCCACATGAATGTGAGCCACATCCAGGGTGTTGAACTCCTGCAGCGTGTTGGCCCTGCCGGATGCCGGGGAGACATCATGATTCCCCACCAACATCACCGTGGGGATGCCTGCCTGGGACAGCCGCATAATCCGCCGGCCCCACTCTCGCTGAAACGTCGGCTGGGGGTTGCGATCTTTATAGGCATCGCCGGCAAACACAACCATATCCACCGGCTCAGATACAGCGGCATCGATGATTTGATCCAGCGCCTTGAGGAAGTCCATCACCCGGACCGGCAAGGCGGAATCAGCGTCATGCCGGCCGTAGTTGGCCATATCGATATGGGCATCAGCGAAGTGCAGCACGCGCACAGGTTTGGGGGCTGGCATCAGCAGATATACCTGAGGGATGGCGTGCCGTGACACACCATCCCCTGCATCCGAATTAGTAGGTTTTGACTAATATTTTGTAGTCGGCCGGGTTGGGATCCCCAGGACTGATACGTTCCACGAACAGATAGTAACGGCCGGGGGCCAGCCGTGGAATGTCGATGATTTCGTTCTCACCATCCAACTTCTGGCTGGCGCCCCACTTCCATTTGAGGGCATCATAGAGGGTCAGATCGTAGTTGCTGCCTGCCGGCACCTGGGTCAAAGTGGCGGTAACCCCGGCAGCCTGGGTCAGCTCGAAAGTATAGACATCATACCGATCGTGGATATCGGTGAAGCGCTGTAATTGGGCCTGGTTGAGCAGCAGCGTTCGGGCGGTTTCAAAGGTATCATCGGTGATATTAGCCCCAGCAACATACCCCTTGGCCACCACCGGCAGCAGCAGCTGTACCGAAGGAACAAACAGCTTGTCGACCATCGGCAGGGCGTTGCTCTCAGGCAGGTTGTTGCCCCCTACCGCATAAAGCATATTGCCCACAAAGCCACCGCGGGGCCAGGCCCGGGCCGGCCAGCCGGCGGTGCCGCCCAGGTCGTTCTCCACATCCAATATCTGCCAGCTGGGCGTGATCGGATCGTACATTTCCACCACCGAAACCGCCCGCCCATCCTTGTCTTGCCCGCCGTAGATGATCCATTTCCCATCGGGGCTGACTCCGCTGCCGGCATGGGAGCGGGGGAAATTCAAAGTCGCGGTATTGGTGATCCAATTGGACCCTACCAAACACTCGGTACCGGCGATCGGCCCGCCGCCGCCATTCCCACCAACTACACAGACGGTGCCGTTGACCAGGCCAGCTGCATGGGCATAGCGCGCCGTATTCAGCTGATTCAAGGTCTCCCAGCCGTTGCCGGGGGAATAGAAGAAGGTGTCCCGATGGATCAAATACTGCAATGGGTCGGGCTGAAAGACACTCATGCCGCCGGTCAAGTAATACCCGTTCTGGGCGGCGTTGGCGCTGGGATGCTCAACGGCCGCCGACATGGCGATGGGCTTACCATTGGGCCAGGGAGCGGCAGGTTCATTCTTATCCCAGTAGCGGCCGGCAATATCATAGACCCAATGGGTGCCGTCGAAAGCGGTGTTGTTGCCGGTATACCCGGCTGGGAGATAAATGCGCCCATTTAGGTGAGCGGCGGTTGTATTGGAGTATTGGGGGCCGATCATGGTAGTCGGCTCAACCCATTTCCCGTTATCCGTTTCCAGCCGGTAAAGCTTGCTGGAAATAGTCGGGCTTCCGCCCATCACGGTCTGGCCGCCGATGATGTAGATATCATCGCCAACCGTCACCGCGGCGTGCCGGCTGACAGCCGGCGTATTGGCCACAATCACCTGATCCCACTTGGAGTCAATCGGATCCATCCAGGCAGCCACCGACAAGGTGCCGCCGCCAGAGGGAGGTGCTTCGTGCCAATCAGCAGCTTCCACGTAATAGGTCTGTCCTTTAGACACCGTAAAGGTAACCTCAGAGCTGAAACCCTGGTGATCATCACTGCAAGCCATAGGAACCCATTGGCTGCCGCAGCCGCCGGTGCCTACAGCGACGATGGTATCGTAATTACTGCCCAACGTTTGAATTCGGACCCGGCCGTTGCTGGGCGCAACCAGCTTATACCAGACCGTCCGATATCCCGACTGCGGCCCGCCCCACGCACAGCTAAGCGCCGGATCATCCGTGTCTTCGCCGATACCGGCAGCAGTGACGATGGTCACACCACCATCGCCGCCGCCAACCGTCAAATTGAGCGGTGTGGCCGCACTGCAGCTGTCAGCGGCGGGTACCGCAAAAGATGTTGAAGCAGTACCCGTCGGCTCGACTTGCTCCAGATCGATTGGCTCCCATTCCCCTTTAATCATCAATTCCGGCAGATCCTCAGCAGCCAACAGCACTCCTTCAGCAGGCGCTGCCGGCTCAGGCTCTTGAGCCCACACCACCAGGGTCAGCAAAGATAGTCCGAGAAATATGAGTATGGTAGTCAGTAATCGACGCATGATAACCTCCAGGTACATCAATCAATTGTACAGAGAGAGTTCTTGATTGGCGACATCTACTCATGAATGATGCTCTAGATCTTGAACCCAATGCCAAAAGAGGGGCATGAACAACGTTCAATGCCCCTCCTTGCTATCAATACAACTGACTTTTACCGTTCAGACGACAATCAGGCTGATTTCCGCAGCGCCAGAACAACCGGCTGGTCGCCAACCGACACTGTCTGCTGAAACAGCGCATCCGCCAGCTCGCCAGCTTCCAGGCTGAGTGCCAGCGTTTCTTGCTGAATGTAATCAGCGAAGCCGTCAAAGGCGGCCGCAACGTCTCCGGATGCCTGATAAGCCAGCTGGATCCGGTCGGAGATTTCCAGGCCGGCATCCTTGCGCATGTTATTGATGGTGCGCACCAAGTCGCGAGCATACCCTTCTTGAGTCAGCTCAGGGGTCAAGCTGGTGTCAACGGCAACGGTCACACCCTTGTCGCTGGCAACTGCCAACCCGCCGCGAGATTCAGTCTGAACCAGGACATCTTCGCTGGTCAGGGTGGCGACTTCGCCGCCTACCTCCAGCTGCAGCGATTCCCCGGCCTGAAGCGTCTTAGCCGCAGCGGCGGGATCCAGCGCCATCAACGCCGCCCGCACCTTGGGGAACTGCTTGCCGAATTTGGGGCCCAAGACCCGGTTGTTGGGCATCAATACATAATTGACCAGTTCCCCGACTTCCGAGACAACCTCGATCTCTTTGACATTGATCTCTTCCATCAGCACGTCGGCCAATTCAGTCAGATCGACCTGCTGCTGCCGGCTGCCCACATTAACCCGCGCCTTGGCCAACGGCTGGCGCAGTTTGATGTCTGCCGAACTTCGGGCTGACCGGCCCAGGCTGGCAGTATTGATCGCCAGGCTCATCTTGTCCAGCAGCGGTTGGTCCAGCTTGGAGGCGTCCGCCTCCGGATACAAGGTATGATGCACGCTGGCTGGCGCCTCCGGATTAACAGCGCGCACCAGGTTCTGATAGATCGCTTCCGTGGTGAACGGGATGAAGGGGGCCAGCAGCTTGGTATATTCCACCAACAGGTGGTACAAGGTAGCGTAGGCCGCTGATTTGTCGGTATCAGTTTCACTCTTCCAGAAACGGCGGCGTGACCGGCGTACATACCAATTGGAGAGATCGTCCAGCAGCGATTCCAGGGCGACAGTTGCCCGCTCCGCATCGTACTTATCCAGCGCCGCTTGGGTCGCCAGGGTGGTTTCATTCAACCGCTCCACGATCCATTTATCCAGCTGGGCGTGGGCGGCTACCGGCGACTCCAGGCTGCCGGCTCTGCTGTCTTCCGTTGGCAGCCAGCCATCCAGCCGGGCATATGAGACAAAGAACGCGTAAACATTCCACAACGGGATAAGGAAGCGGCGGCGGGTTTCATCCCCGAGGCCGTAGCCGAAGCGCAGGTTCTGCTCCGGTTTGTGGCCCAGATAGAGCCAGCGCATGGTATCGGCGCCCATCTTCTCGGCAGCCTCATTGAACTCGATGGCATTGCCCCAGGATTTATGCATTTCCCGGCCGTCGTCAGCATACAAGCTGGCATAGCCAAACAAGTTGCGGAATGGCGGATGCTCGGTCATCACCGTGCTTTGAGCTAACAAGCTGTAGAACCAGTTGCGGAACTGCCCCGGAAAGCTCTCGGTGATGAAATCAACCGGGAACCATTTGCGCCAATATTCGGGATCTTCACTGTAATGAACCGTGCTGAGCCCGACGACACCAGCATCCAGCCAGGGATTGCCCACATCGGCAATACGGCTGCTGCGGCCGCCGCACGATTCACATTTGATCTTGACGGCATCGATGTAGGGGCGGTGGGGCGTATGCCCTTCGAACTCGTCCCAGCCTTCAACCGCTCGCGATTCCAGCTCATCTCTGCTGCCGATAACGGTAAAGCCACCGCAATCCTCACAGACCCAGATAGGCAGCGCCAGCCCCCAATATCGCTTCTTGCTGATCATCCAGTCGTGCATATTGCGCAGCCAGTCCATCTCGCGATCGTAGCCAAAGCTGGGGTACCAGTTGGCCTGGTCGACCCGATCCATGATCTGGTAGCGCAAACTGGCCTTTTTCTCTTCCGGGTTGACCTCTTCACGCGTCTTGTCGTACAGCTCGCCCATGGAGATAAACCATTCATCTACCAGCCGGTAGACCAATTCCTCGCCGCAGCGCCAGCAGTGGGGGTATCGATGCAGATAGCGCTGCTTACGATAGTAAGCGCCGCTCTCATGGAGGTTGGTGAAGATATCCTCGGCAACGCCGTGAACAGGGCGACCAGTCAGCCAGCCGAAGCCATCGACGTAGATGCCGTTCTCGTCCAAGGGGGCGATGACCGGCAGATCATATTCTTTGCTGAGCTGGAAATCTTCGGCGCCGCAGCCAGGGGCGATATGAACGATGCCGGTACCTTCATCAGCGCCAACCTCTTTCCATGAAACTACCCGGTGCTGGTAGCCTGCCTCGGCAAAGGCGCGCTTCACTTCCGGCAGGTCGTCGAACGGGCCGCGATACAGCCAGCCCAGCATCTCTTCACCCTTCAGTTTGCCGGTGACTTCGTAATTGCCGATGAGGCTGCTTTTGACGGTCTCTTCCGCCAGGTAATATGTCCAGCCGTCTTCATGAACCACCCGCACGTAATCCAGCGCTGGCCCGACAGCAGCGGCAACGTTGCTGCTCAGCGTCCAGGGAGTCGTGGTCCAGACCAGCAGCGCTTCTTTTTCCCTGTCTACCAGGGGGAATCGTACAAACACTGAGTCATGGGTTACGTCATGATACCCGTCTGTGACGATCTCATGCTGGCTGATACCGGTGCCGCAGCGGGCGCACCAGGGCATGACATCGGTGCCCTCATACAACCAGCCGTTGTCATGGCATTTCTTGATGAATCCCCAGATCTGGTAGTTATTCTCATTACTGAAGGTGAAATAGGAGCCGCCCATCTCCGGCATCCCCAGGCGGCCGACCACCTGCTCCACCGATCCAGTGACCGGCCCTCTAGGGCCCGCTACGGTCACTTCCTGACTGGGATCTTCCAGCAGCATCTCCCGCAGGCGAAGCAGCTCGTCGGTGTCGTTCCAGTCCATCCAATAGCCCAGCCGGATGGATTGCTGGGTCTGCACCGAGGCATACTTCAGCACGCGAGCTTTACATAACTTCACAAATTCGGCCAGGCCGAACGATTCGATGTCCCGCTTGTTCTTGAACCCCAGCTCTTTTTCCAGGTTGACCTCAACCCAAAGCCCTTGGCAGTCAAAACCATTTTGCCACCGCTGATCTTTGCCCAGCATGGCATGGTACCGCTGATAAAGGTCTTTATAAGTACGGCCCCAGGCATGATGTACGCCCATCGGGTTGTTTGCGGTGATGGGGCCATCCAGAAAACTGAACCGCTTCTCACTGCCTGCCCGCAAACGGCGCAGTTCGTTGAAAGCATCACTCTTCTGCCAATAATCGAGGATCTCTCGCTCAAGCGCGGGAAATTCCGCTTTGTTAGATACATCCTTAAAATTCATTCTGTTTCTCTCTCCGGACAACTGTCAAGTTCTACTCTATCTTCTTCCAATAACAGACCACACCCAGCTATAGTCACGCGGCTATGCTGGGCGGCATAATTCGATAATCACGTCCCCACCCTGCGAATACATTGATTGTGTATCTTTCTTGCTCTATGGTTACAGCCATCTTACTCTCTCCTGAGCACGGTTATCCGTAGTACCGGACATACCGGCTCTCCACAGCGGTCAGGCCGTCAGCCCGTCTCATCTTCAACGGCCAATCATGTCCATCTAGCCAGATTGTCCTCTGCTGGCCCTCCCACTGAATCGACAGCGGGCTGACAGCGACCGTCTCTCCCATCATAGCCAAGGGCTCTTCCGGCCCCTTAGCCAGACCGACCTCGGTCCCATGCAGTGCGAAGAGCTGCGCCACCGGCGGCCAACTGCCGTCAACAGTCGTGATCAGCGTCACTGCCGGTATCACTTCCTGGGCGGTAGATTGTTCATTGCGGGCATATTGAGCCAACAAGCCCAGTCCCACGGCAGATGGGAACCAGAAGCCGCTCTGTGCCGGCCAATCGCTCACATCCTCGTAGCGCCTGCCGTCAATATCGCGGCTGGCGATCAAGGTGCCATCTTGCGGCAGCACCGTTCCGGAAACCTGCCGGGCAGCGCTCCAGAAACGATAGCTCAGCCGCTCCAGACGATCATCGGGATCCAACACCAAATGGTACAAATAGGAGTGGCCCGACTCCGCCTGCCGGGCATCCAAGTCAACCCGCAGAAAACGATAGCCAGAAACCGCTGTTGTTAATCGCCAGTCCTCATAAGCGCCGGTGGCGGCACCATCTTGTTGGTACTGCAGCCTTCCGGATGCGATGGGCCGCTCATACGATTGTTCTTGAATTAGGAAACGCATGCTCTAAAACCGATGGGCCCGGCAGATCAGCTTTCATCCGCCGATCTCAGCGGGCGTTATGCATCCAGTTCAACATAGATGCGCTTGTTGATCCGGCCCTTGCTCTTGTAATCAGTGATACGTATGTGGCCGACTTCACCGGTATTGGCCACATGGGTGCCGCCGTCAGCCTGCAGATCTAGGCCAACCAGCTCAACGGTACGCACCTCTTCAATCCCTTCCGGCAGCAGGTTGATCTTGGTACGGATCAAATCCGGTATGGCAAATGCTTGCTCCCTGGGAAGGATTTGGACCGCGGTATCTCGCTGGGCGGCGACTTCCTCATTTACCGCTGCTTCAATTTCGGCCACCAATTCCTGACGCATGGTCTCAAATTCGAAGTCCATCCGACCTTTCAGGGGATCCATGTTGCCGCCAGTCACCGAAGCGTGGTAATCGCGCCAAACGACACCGCAGAGAATATGCATGGCCGTGTGGGTCCGCATCAATTGGTAGCGGCGGGCCCAATCCAGCTGGCCAACAACCACGGTGCCCACAGCCGGCAGATCCCCCACAAGGTAATGGACCAGCTGGCCCTGAACCCGCTTCATCTTGCTCACTGACCAGATCTGGTCGCCGGAAGACAAGGTGCCGGCATCGGCCGGTTGGCCGCCGCCGCCGGGGTAAAATGCGGTCCGATCCAGGACAATCCCTTCATCCACGTGCGCAGCAACTTTGGCCTCAAATGTCTGCATATAGGCATCGGTTGTATAAAGAAGTTCTGTCATAATCTCTCCAAAGTATCTGCCGCTTCACCGCTCTAGCTGTGCATAGAAAACAAAAACGCCTTCATCCACCTAGGGACGAAAGCGTAAAAGCATCCGCGGTACCACCCATAATTCCTGGCAGCCAGCCAGGCACTCAAAGCCGACAACAACTATGATTGTCGTATTCCCGATAACGTGGGCCTAATCCGGCTAAGCCTACTCGTGACATCGAAGTTGACACTTTCAGTTAGCAGCTCCGGAGGGATTTTTAGCTTGCTGTCTGTGCCTGACTCACACCAACTCAGGCTCGCTAACCAGACATTATGCTAGCTTACTCGTCTCCATCAACGCTATTTATCGCAATATGATTTTCAGAATGTCTCGATTATGCCAAATTGAGTATTGAATGTCAACCAG
>JAHEEY010000116.1 GCA_024640485.1 Chloroflexota bacterium
TGATCCCAGCCTAACAGCTGACCTATATCCGGCAGCCAGCAGCCTGGTTCAGGTAAATGGTCAAACCATGGGATACCCGTTCGCTCTGACGAATCTGACCCATTTAGCATACAACCAATCCGCTGTCGACGTCCCGATTCCGTTGGTCTGGGAAGAATTACGACAGGCCAATCTGGGTGAGCTGGCCTTCGCGGCCTCAGGAAACGAAGGTGCCCGTCTTGGACTCCAGTTTTACCTTGCCTTAGGCGGCGCTCTGACCAATGAAGCCGGACAGCCTGGTCTGCAACTGGAACCACTAGAGGCCGCTTTGGAGGCTATCAGCCAGGCAAGCAGCAGCGGACTTCTCTCTCATCGCAGCAGTAATGCCGTGACTCTGGAAGACAGCTGGCAACTCTTCCAGTCAGGATCCGCCGTGATGGTGCAAACTTCAGCCGATCAGTTCTTGGATCAGTTGTCAGCCGACCTTTCTTTTGGGTATTCTCCGATCCCTGGCCCCAGCGGCGCTCTAGTGCCTTTGATCGACGGTTGGGCCTGGGCCCTGAGCGCCACAGCAGCTGAGAACAAGGCACTTGCTGTTGAGCTGATTTCGCAGCTGGTGGCTGAGCCTGAGTATGCGGAATGGACGGCTGCCAGTCACTACCTGCCGTCCCGGGATCAAGTAGTAACACAGTGGGGAGCCTCTGAACCCTATTACCGTTTCCTGCAACAGGAGCTTGCTCGCGCCCAAATGAATCCGGTCGCCGGAGGCGCCGAAATAACGACTCTCCTGGGAGATGCCGTGTTTGATGTCGTTTCATTGGCAAAGTCGCCTAGACAAGCCGCTGAACAAGCTGCAGCCGCGTTTGCACCCTAGATCGATCCTGTCGAGGTTTCCATGAACTTATCATATGCTGATTACAGCTACCATGTCGATCAGTTAATACAGGCAGCCGTCAACGGATCTGACCCAGCCGAGTGCGTCAAGAAACGGCTTTCGCGGCGAGATGGCAGACTTTTAGTTGGCGACCAAGAATTCGACCTCAATCAGGGACGCATTTTTCTCATTGGAATTGGCAAAGCGTCTGTGGCCATGGGCAAAGCTGCCGCCGAGATCTTGGCGGGCGACCTGCACGCCAGCATTTTGATTACCAAGAAGACCGGGAAAGAATGGGGCCCGGAACTATCAGGCTCACCTCTGCTGCTGCAGGGCTCATCGTTCTCTCTATTTGAGTCAGGCCATCCAGTGCCCGATATTGAAAGTGTAAGTGCCGCCACTGCCGTGGAGCGGCTTCTGGCGAATACAACCGAGACTGACTTGGTGATCTGCCTGATCTCCGGGGGCGCATCCGCCCTCTTTTCGCGACCATTGATTCCGCTGCACCATTGGCAGGTGCTGAACCAGGCTTTGCTTACCAGCGGGTGCACCATCAATGAGCTGAACCAAATTCGAAAGCGGCTGGATCGTGTGAAAGGTGGCGGCCTTGCCAAAATGGCCGCCCCTGCCGAATGTGTCAGCCTGATCTTGAGCGATGTGGTCGGCAACCAGTTGGAGACCATCGGCAGTGGTCCAACCGTCCCATCAAAGAATCAGGACTCAGATGTCATGGCCATTCTAGAGAAGTATGGGCTGCCGCAGCAGCTGCCGGAAGATACCTGGAAGCACGTTCAAAGCGCTATCTTGCTCCCGGTTGAAAGCACACCAATTGAACTGCCCCTGCCCCACAACCTGATTGTTGGCGATGTTCGCTCTGCCGCCCACGCTTCATTCATCAGAGCTGCACAGCTCGGTTTTGTCACTCAGCTGTTGACGACCCATCTTCAAGGAGAAGCAAGAGAAGTGGGCACCGTCGCCGCGGCGATTGCCAAAGATTTGCCGTCCGGTCGGTGCCTCATCCTTGGAGGGGAAACCACGGTGACCGTCAAGGGCACGGGCCGCGGCGGACGGAATCAAGAGTTGGCACTGGCAGCGGCCCAGGGACTGGACGGCATGACAGATGTGGTGATTGCCGCATTTGCTACGGACGGCGAAGACGGGATTGCCGATGCTGCCGGGGCTATCGTGACCGGTGAGACGATTGCCAACAGCCAAACCCTTGGTCTAAATGCCCAGGCGTATCTGGACAATAATGATAGCTACACTTTCTTCAGTCGCATCGATGAGCAAGGCGCGGCTGCCGGTGCAGCGGCAGCCCAAAGCGAATCTCCCGCTCATCTAGTACGAACCGGCTCCACCGGTACCAATGTCAACGATTTGATATTTATCCTGAAATTTCCAGGCCCAGGGTAACCAAAGCTAGCCAGTTTCTAGGGACTTCACCGCTTCGGTTCTGTTAACCGGGCCGCTGATGATTCCGACTATCTAGACAATACACTTGAGGAGTTCACATGACTGTCCGATTCGGTACAGACGGCTGGCGCGCCGTTATCAGCGAGACATTTACTTTTGCAAATTTAAGGCTGGTTGCCCAGGCAATCGCTGATTTTATCCTTGAAGAGAACGGGGCTGATCCCAGCGTCGTCGTCGGATTTGACACCCGATTCCTATCTGACCGGTATGCTGCCGAAGTATCACGGGTGATGGCAGCAAACAACATTCAGACCTGGCTGGCCCGGGCTGACACGCCCACGCCGGCAGTCAGCTACGCCATCGTGCACAAGAAAGCGACCGCCGGCATTATGGTGACCGCCAGCCACAATGCCCCCCGCTACAACGGCATCAAGCTGAAGGCAAGCTATGGCGGCAGCGCCAGTCCTGATATGAACCGCCGGGTGGAGAAACTCTTGGAGCTGAATCTGGAATCAGCCCGCGGCCCCAATCTAATGAACCTGGAGAAGGCGATCAGACAAGATCGGGTAACCAAGTTTGACCCATCTTGGGCTTATTACGAACACTTGAGTACTTTGGTAGACCTCGATACGATCTCCGCTGGCGAACTCAGAGTCGTTGCTGATGGTATGTTTGGATCCGGGCGGGGTGTTTTCTCTGAGGTTCTGGCTCGTGGCCGGTCCCATGTTCAAAATATCCGGCATGAGATGAATCCCGGCTTCGGCGGCATCCACCCGGAGCCTATCGCCCAACATTTGGGGCTGCTGATGTCAACCATAATGGCTGGACACTGGGATGTGGGATTGGCAACGGATGGAGATGCCGATCGGATTGGCGCAGTGGACGCCAAAGGGAATTTCATCGACCCTCACCGCATATTTGCCCTGGTACTGCGCTATCTGCTGGAAAAGCGGGGAATGACCGGCAGTATTGTGCGCACTGTCTCCACCACGCGCATGATCGATCGGCTGGCGGAAAAACATGGCTTGTCATTGACCGAAACGCCGGTAGGCTTCAATCACATCGCTGACCTGATGATTGCCGGCGGCGTCTTGATGGGCGGTGAAGAGTCAGGCGGGATCAGCATCAAAGGGCATATCCCTGAAGGTGACGGCATTCTTATGGGACTGCTGCTTCTGGAGGTAATGGCGGAATCAAGACTCCCACTACACGCATTAGTCGATGATTTACTGGCCGAAGTTGGACCCGCCCAATATGCCCGCACAGATCTGCAGCTAAAGCGATCTGTGTCTAAATCCAGCATGGTAAAGATGCTGCTCGATCTAGCACCGCCCGCTATTGACGGTGTGCAGATTGAGAAGATACATACGACGGATGGCGTCAAGTATTACTTGGAGGATGGTAGCTGGCTGCTCATTCGACCTTCAGGTACTGAGCCAGTGTTACGGGTCTATGCTGAAGCGCCAGATAATTCACGAGTCAACGCCTTATTGAATTTCGGTGAAGAGATGGCTCAGAGAGCGTAGCCGTCTTATCTGATCTGAAAAACTCTTCTGAAAAACGGTTTCCAGCCTTACGTAATCGGGTGCTCCAGGTGGCAGGTATCATTAAGCAACGTCAACCTGGGGCCCCTTTTCCCTACTTCGACCACACTAATTCCGGTGTTTCCTCGCAGTGAAAACCGGCCAAGAGTTCCCACGCCAGTTCCCAAGACGAAGGCGATGACCGCCGAAAGCGTGCCTCCATGGCTGACCACCGCGACTGTCTCTTCAACGTGGCGCCCCAGAAGGCCAAGATATGCCTTCTCTGCTCGCGCAAACAACGCAGTGGAATTCTCGCCGCCTGGCGGATTCACAATGCCGTCAGACAGCTGATCCCAAGCTTGGGGATATCTCGCCGCAATTTCATCAACGGTTAATCCTTGATATTGACCGACATCTCTTTCCCGCCAGATCTTGTCTGACGTTGGCGTAAGCGAATGGGTCTGTCCGAGGATCTCTGCCGTCTCCGCAGCTCGCCTTAGGTCGCTGCAGTAAATTGCATCAATCGGGTCCGCAGCCAATCGTCGGGCTAATTGCCTCGCCTGTTGTAGGCCAGCGCTGTTCAAAGGGACGTCCTGGTGCCCCTGCAGACGACGGTCCAAGTTCCAATCCGTTTGACCGTGCCTAATGAGCAGTATCTTGAGCATTACTTGGTTTTCCCAAACTGAATAAACAGGTCCCCTGCGGAGGGCTTACGGTTCTGGAACAATATTCGGAGGTTCCCACTAGGATATCTCAGGGCGGTATATCGGGCCTAGATATTCACTTTCTAAGGGTAATCTTGCTGTGCCGCGCAGGTCTCTTTTCGGCAGCCAGGGTTCCTCTGTTCAATGAAGCGGCGACCTCCACCAAAGTGTCACCGTCAATTAGGGTCATTGGCTTTCCCTTGACCCACTCGCGGGTGGCTTTTGAAATAGAGGCTGTGGTAACCAGGAAAGCATGCGCGGCCCGCTCGTGTACCAGTGTGCCATACAATTCCCTGGCAATATCTGGGCCTATTTGGCTGCGGTACCGCTTACATTGAACGATCGCCCGCTTGCCACCAGGTTTAATCAGCTCCAGATCGACCCCTCTATCGCCGCTACGGCCGCGCTCCCTTACTCTGAATCCCTTTCGACGGAAAAGTCTGGCCACATATTCTTCAAACTCTGCGGGGCTGAGTTCATAAAGCTGGTTGACGTCAACCATGTGTATTGAAAACAGCCGCCACCTGTGCTGCTGCCACAATAGCGCCATCCAGAGCACCAAAAGGGTCAGCCCGCCCGCCGTCTCCCCCAGGGGCAAGAGCTCCGCCATTTCCGGGTTGAGATTAACCACCCAGTCAGGTTGGTATCTGATTCGATATACCCACCACAACCCGGCAAAGAGGGTTAAAAGAGCCGCTGAAAGCCAGCCCCGGATGTGGCTGGGTTTCGGGAGCGAGGAAATCACTCCTTCAGGGCTGCTTTCCGGCAACGGTTCTCTCTTCACTAACTCTGGCTGGCGACCAAATTGCCATTCAACGCGGGCAAGCATTATCTAGCTACCTCCAAGATTAGGCCAAAAGCATCCTCAATTGTAACTTCAAACATAGGATCCGCGGCAGAACAACCTGCAGATGTCTCCTTGCGCTGGGTCGTGAAACAGGCGCCAATCCTTAAGGTCTGGTGTTGATCCCTCTCCAGCATAGAGGGTAGTGTAGACATGTCGTACTTCTCGTTAAATCAATGAGGTACAGCTGCAATCGTTCTGGCACAGTGCCAAGGGCGTCGCAGATGGCTTGTGATATCTGATTGTAAACTGTGATCGAGAATTTCCAAAATCTTTTGGTACGGCATCTTGAACGGGCAACGCTGGCATGCCTAGCTCACTTGCATAGCCTGCTGCACCGCAGCATCGCTAACAGCAAAGCGTGATGTATCCGGCTGGTTTTTGGCGGATAATCCAGATGAGAGCTAGTCATCGTCCTCATCAGCGAAGAAACGGTGATTCAGCCCGCTAATCAGCCTGACGGCTTCGCCAGCCGGGAGGCTCTGTCCGAAATAGACATGTTGGAACGCATAATCAAATGTCGGACAGGCGTGTGTGTCGCTCATGTAGAACGGGCCGACATGCTTCATGTCGTATGCATCGGTGATCCCGAGCAGTGACAGCGGCCTGCGAAGTATCAGCCGCTCACCGTTAATGAACAGGATCTCTCTGTTTGCCGCAAGAAACTGCCAGCGCCGCCACAGCACTCGTCCAAACCAGAGCCAAATTCCCAGCCAAATCACGAGCATGACGTTCAACAACAGGTTGTAGTTCTCCCTTATCATCGCAGATACAATCGCCACCGTCATCACCGCCCAAATAATCATACACAGTGAAAACAGCCCCAGAAGGAACCGGTTCCGTTTCACCGGCAGTACAATCTTAAGTCTTTCTTGGCTTTCTTCGATTATCAGTGAATCGATCTGTGGAAACATGCCCAGCTCTCTTGGTTCGAGTAATCAATCAATACCCCTATTCTAGCCGACACCGCGAAATCGCACATATGGCATGATAGGTAGGAAGGCGATTCCCCGTCTGGCGTCATGCTTCAGGCATATATATTTAGGTCATTGCTTTGACTGATAACTGAGCCGCTGTAAAATCCGTGGTCATGAACCGGACTCGTCACCTCCTGAAATCTTCTTTGTTCGTCATTCTCTTTCTAGGATTGGGGAAGATCACTGGACTAATCAGAGTCCGCCTGGTCAGCACTGCCTTCGGTACTGGACCAGAGTACGATGCCTTCACGGCCGCCAATCAGCTGCCAGAAGTCTTTTTCATCGTCATTGCCGGAGGTTCCCTGGCGGCAGCCTTCATTCCAGTCTATTCGGCCTATCTAACATCCGACAGCAGGGCCAAGAGTAGCGCACAGCTGGCCAACAGCATTCTGACCCTGGTCATGATGCTGCTGGGCTCTGTCTCTGCCGTTGGAGCGCTGCTAGCCCCCTGGCTGACAAGGGTCATCCTAGTACCCAGCTTCTCGCCGGAAATGCAGCAGCTGACTGCCAGCATCATGCGAATCATTCTCATACAAACCACGATATTTGGGGTCAGCGGTGTACTGAGCAGCATCTTGAACGCGCACCAACATTTCGCCCTGCCCGCCCTGGCGCCTATCGCATTGGATATTGGTTACATCGCAGGTCTCTATCTGCTCAGCCCGCGCTTGGGCATTCATGGATTGGCCTGGGGAACAGTTATTGGCGGCGTGCTGCACATTATCATTCAGCTGCCGGCACTGATCAGCAACAAAATCCGGATCCGGCTCAGCTTTCGCTATGGACATTCCGGGATCGCTGAGGTCGCCAGGCTGATGGGTCCGCGTATTGTCACCCTGGGCGCCATACAAGTTGCGGATCTCATTGTCATCCGGTTGAGCTCTTCCCTCCCCATCGGCAGCACCTCTGGTTATTTCTACGCCTACGCGTTAATGCAGCTGCCGGAGACTCTGTTCGGCACGGCCATCGCCCTCGTCTTGTTCCCGACTATGGCAGAGCTGTTCAATGCCGGAGACATCGAAGGGCTGAAGCGCTCCATCTTCAATGCCCTCAAGATCATTTGGACATTGACCATTCCGGCGGCCGCTGGATTGGTGCTGCTGGGAAAACCATTGATAGGCATCATGCTCCAGGGAGGCGCCTTCAACGCTCAATCCGCAAGGCTAGTCTACAGCGTGCTGGTGGTGTTCAGCATCCGGGTGGTCAGCGAATCTACTTTGGAAATTGTAGCCAGGCTGTTTTATGCTCAGCACAATACCCGCACGCCTATGTTCACCTACCTCGGATGGCTGTTTGTTAATGTGGCGCTGGCATATGTACTGGTCAACCGGTTCGGAATAGTTGGTTTAGCGGCAGCCAGCACGGTGGCGTTCACACTACTGGCCGCTGCCCTCTATCTCCTAAACAGACGAACCCTGGGCAGCTTTAACGAAGCCGCCCTAGCGGCGGCGGCCGCTAGGGCCGTGGTCGCTACCATCGCCATGGCGGCCGCCATCTGGATCGTGAATCAGTTGGTCGCCAGCGATCTCCTCAAGTTGGCAATTGGCGGCGGTTTTGGCATTGCCACCTATTTGATTGTCAGCTTCCTTCTTGGCGGACGTGAAATCCTGTCGTTTTTGAGACTCCTACGCGCCTAGTTCCAACCCAATCTTGCCCCAGAAGGTCATGCACAACAATAACTGAACACTCGTTCATTTATTCTGGTTTGGTTTTGACTTGTAAGAACATTTGTGCTAAACTGTACCAAGTTGCGGCAGAATTAACACGATTGATTCGCGACCCACACATCAAAATCAAGTTGACCGACACACTAGCGGCCGGTTGGTACGCGTGTAAAAGGAGAATGAAGTGGCAAAAAATAGTGACAACGGACGTGCATTGATTCTTGAAAAAACTTTGGACTCAATTACTAAACGGTTCGGCGAAGGTTCCATCATGCGACTGGGTGACGCCCTTCATATGAAAGTGGAGGCAATCCCCACTGGAACACTGTCACTGGATCTCGCTTTGGGTGTGGGCGGTGTACCCTGCGGTCGGGTGATTGAAGTTTATGGCCCGGAATCTTCGGGCAAGACGACACTCTGCCAGCACATCATTGCCGAATCCCAGAAACGGGGGGGAACGTGCGCCTTCATCGACATGGAGCACGCACTGGATCCCAGCTACGCTGCCAAGTGCGGTGTCGATATCGGCAATTTATACGTTTCACAACCAGACACTGGCGAACAAGCGCTGGAAATCGCCGAAGCCTTGATTCGGTCGGGCACCATGAGCGTGGTCGTCATTGACTCCGTAGCGGCCTTGGTTCCGCGGGCCGAAATCGAAGGTGAGATGGGCGACGCTCATGTAGGGCTGCAGGCCCGGCTGATGTCTCAGGCGCTGCGAAAGCTGTCCGGCATTATTAAGCAGACCAACACCATTGTGATCTTTACCAACCAGTTGCGCTCCAAGATCGGCGTCATGTTTGGCAGCCCGGAAACCACCAGCGGCGGCAACGCTTTGAAATTCTACGCCTCCGTCAGGCTAGACATACGTCGTATTCAGCAGATCAAGGCCGGCGGCGAAGTAGTAGGCAACAGGACGCGCATCAAAGTGAAGAAGAACAAGGTCGCACCGCCTTTCAAGGAATGTGAATTTGACATCATGTATAACCAGGGAATTTCCGCCTCTGGGGACATCCTGGATCTAGCGGTCGAACATGGTTTTGTGGACAAACGCGGCGCCTACTTCCGATATGGGGAAGCACTCCTGGGCCAAGGGAGAGAGAATGCCAAAGCGTTTCTAGAAGAGAACCCTGCCACACTTGATGAACTGGAATTCTTGATTCGTCGTGAAAATGGGTTGCCCACAGACGAATTTGAGCAGACGAGCATCGAGGCCGAGACATTGGCCTAGCCGGCTGCCTGTTCAAAGCTGGTAGAAACCTCCTTGGCAAGGGGGTTTTTACCATTCCAGTCTGAGTCTTTGCTAATAATCGCTTATTTGGATGCAGATAGCCTCTAAAATAGTGTTGACAAGACGACCTCGCTTGTTATAATTGCTCTCTGTCTCATTGGAAATAACTGTGTTCTGTTCCCAATACAAACGTTACTATCGAAATTGATCACTTTGTTGCGCAGAGCGCAGATAAAAATATACCCCTGCGTAGGAGAGCCTTGTCATGGTTGAAGAAACTACCGAAACAAGCATGGAAGTTGAAACACCTTCCGAAACAACTGCGGAAGCTGTAATCGCTTCCGAAACGAGCACGGAAGCTGTAATCACTTCCGACAGCAGCGTGGAAGCTGTAACCACTTCCGACAGCATCGAAGAAGCTGTGACACCTTCCACCACGTCGCCCTCAAGCTTGGGCGAGCTCAAACCAAAAATGAAGCTTACTGGCACGGTGAAGCGTCTTGAGCTTTATGGTGCTTTTGTTGATATTGGCATAGATGTTAACGCATTGATCCATATTTCCCAGCTGGGCAAAAGCCACGTCAATCGCGTGTCTGATGTTTTGAACATCGACGATGAAATCAATGTTTGGGTCGACAAGGTCGACAGTCAACGTCAGCAGGTGATGGTCACGATGATCGAGCCACTGGCAGTTGAATGGCGTGATTTGAAAGCAGGCCAGACCTACAAAGGAACTATCAGCCGGCTGGAAGATTTCGGTGCCTTCATTGACATTGGCGCCGAGCGCGAGGGCCTGGTTCACATCAGCGAACTTAGCCACGGCTTTGTCAAGCACCCCAAAGAGCTTCTGACAGTTGGGAATGAAATCGAAGTCCAGGTACTTGGGTTCAACCGCCGCAAGCGTCGCATTGATCTCAGTATCAAGGCTCTGCAGGAAAAACCCGAAACCGTCACTGCTGCACCCAGAGAAGCTGGTCCAGCTCGTGAGAAACGTCGTTCCAAACGACGCGACAGCGAAGAACGCCGCAACTTCGTTGCCTATGAAGGGCTGAACGAGGAAGAAATGCCGACCGCGATGGAAATCGCCATGCGTAAAGCAATGGGTGATTTGCTGCCGAACGCCGGCAAAGCTTCTGCCCGCACCAAAGAGAGTCGCGAGAAGCTGCGCGGCGAACAAGAGAACATCTTGAGCCGCACGCTTCAGATTCAGCAGGAAAGCTAATCAATCAGAGCCCCGCAAATGCGGGGCTTTTTTTTGCCAACTGTAAATGGTGGAAAATTAGACGGCAAAGAATACTGTGCGGCTTTGTCCGTTAAAGTCAGGGCTGCCCCCCAGCTGCTGACTCTCTAAAACACGGTCTCCGGCCAATCGATCATCCAAGCCTTCAAGATTTCCCCAGCACCCACCAAGATCACCCCTTCGGGAATAATCAACAATGCATTGGCCTTCACCAAAGAGGTCATGATGTGAGAACCTTGACTTCCGGTTGGCGTTCCGTAGTAGCCGTCCCTACCCTTCAACACAACCGCTCTAACATAACTTTCGCGTCCGTCTGAATGGATCACTTCAGTGACTCTGGCATCAACTTGAGGCCTATCGAAAATCGAATGGCCCGACATTTTCAAAATGGCCGCCCTAGCGAACCGCTCAAAAGAGACCATTGCGGACACCGGGTTGCCGGGCAGTCCCAGATAGGGAACCCCTTGATAGCTGCCAAATGCTAGCGGCTTGCCCGGGCGCATTCGAACTCTCCAAAAGCCAACATTTCCAGCGTCCTCAAGCACTTTCTTGACCACATCATATGCGCCCACTGAAACCCCTGCGGAGCTGACGAATAGATCCGCCCCGGCATCCAGCCCTTGCTGGAGCTTATTTCTGACATCATTTTCGTCATCTTTCGCGATTCCCAACGGTACCGGAATCGCGCCCATTGCCAGCACCTGGGCTATTTGAGCGTACCCATTGCTGTTTCTGATTTTGCCAGGGCTTAATG
>JAHEEY010000538.1 GCA_024640485.1 Chloroflexota bacterium
GCCATCATGGCACTGGTCAATATCATCCTGACCGTACCATATCTTGTACTGGTGGTGGTTATTGCCGCTATTCTGGGGCGGAGCCTGATCAATGTCATCTGGATATTCGGATTGACGGATTCGCCAGTGTTTGTGCGGGTGACCCGGGCGGAAGTGATGCGGATTCGGGAATCCGGCTATGTGGAGTCGGCCGTCAGCGTCGGTGCCCCCACCTGGCGCATCCTCTTCGACCATATCATGCCCAATTTAGTCGGGCCGCTGATCACCCTGGCAACTATTGAAATGTCGGCCATGATCTTTTATGAAGCTGGTCTCAGCTTCTTGGGGCTGAGCGTGCCTCCCAGCGTTCCCAGCTGGGGCAATATGCTCACCCTGGGACGGCAGTTCCTGATTACCGGCCAAACATGGCTGGCTATCTACCCCGGCATCGCCATCGCCATTACCGCGCTGGGGATGAATCTCTTGGGAGACTGGCTGCGCGATGTCATGGATCCACGGTTGAGGCGAGCACGGAAATGAGCGACAAGATGAAGTGGAGTGAAAAGGCCGGGCTATTGGATCGAGGCAGGAAGGAACCAGTCCTCACGGTCAAAGATTTAGTGGTCCGTTTTTACAGTATTGACGGCGTCGTCCATGCCATTAATGGAGTGGCCTTCAACCTGTACGAAGGAGAAATCCTGGCCATTGTCGGCGAAAGCGGCAGCGGTAAATCGGTGACTATGATGTCTCTGGTCGATTTGATTCCCAAACCGCCGGGGAAAGTGGAAGGGGGAGAAGCGATTCTGTTTGACAGCGAATCGTCCCTAGATCTGCTTCAGATGTCGTCGGAGGAAGTCCGAAGAATCCGCGGCGCCCAAGTCGGGTTTATTTTCCAGGATCCGATCAGCTCACTGAACCCGACCATGACCATAGGCAAGCAGATCGCTGAAACGATGATAGAGCATCTTCATGTCAGCCAGTCCACCGCTCGGGCAAACACCATCCAGCTGTTGAAAGAGGTGGGCATCTCAGACTCGGAGCGCCGCTTCGACAGCTATCCCCACGAGTTCTCTGGTGGGATGCGCCAGCGAGTCATGATCGCCATCGCCATGGCCTGCCAGCCGCGAATCGTCATCGCTGATGAGCCCACTACTGCTCTGGATGTCACCGTGCAGGCGCAGATCACCGATCTGGTGCTGCGATTGCAGCGGCAGATGGGCGTCTCGGTTATCTGGATTACCCATGATCTCGGTGTAGTCGCCGGGCTGGCCGATCGGGTGCTGGTCATGTATGGCGGTACCGTGGTAGAGAGTGCCCTGGTCGACGTCTTGTACGAGACACCCTGCCATCCTTACACTATCGGCTTGCTGAAGGCGATCCCCCATGTGACTGAGAGCGGGGAGATGCAGACGGACGATTTAGAGAGTATTGAGGGCGTGCCGCCTGATCTGCTTAGCCCACTAGATCAGTGCCCCTTCGCCCCCCGGTGCGGGTTTGCGTTTGATCGCTGCTTCAATGAGCTGCCCCCCTTGATGTCGGTGGGGCCGCATCATCGTGCGGCTTGCTTTTTCGACGTGAAGAACGGTGTCCCCAGAGGTGAAATAGTATGACCGACCAACAAGACGCAGTCAGCCAGCAAGCTTTGGTCAGAGTCGAAGATCTGAAGAAATATTTCCCCTTGAGGCAAGGGTTCCTCCCCGGTCGGGCCCACGTTCAGGTGAAAGCGGTCGACGGGGTCTCTTTCTCAATCCACCGGGGCGAGACCCTGGGTTTGGTGGGAGAGAGCGGGTGCGGCAAATCGACGACAGGCCGGGCCATTCTGCAGCTGCATAAGCCGACATCAGGCCGGGTATTCTTTGAAGATACGGAACTGACTGGTTTGGGTGGTACCGAACTGCGGCAGCTGAGGCCGCGGGTGCAGATGATCTTCCAGGATTCCGTCGCCACCCTTAATCCGCGTCACTCTGTGGGTAAGATTATTTCTGAGCCGCTCCGGATTCACGGCGTGCACAGCAGCCAAGACATTCGTTATCGGGTAACGGAACTGCTGGAACTGGTGGGATTGAACCCCAAATGGGTTAAACGGTTCCCGCACGAGTTTTCCGGCGGCCAGCGGCAGCGGATCAACATCGCCCGGGCACTGGCCTTAAACCCCAGCTTTGTGGTGTGCGATGAGCCGATTTCCGCCCTGGATGTCTCCATTCAAGCTCAGGTGGTCAACCTGTTGAACCGGCTGCAGGATCAACTGGGGCTTACCTATCTGTTTATCGCCCATGATCTGAGCATGGTACGTCATATTTCCAATCGGGTGGCGGTGATGTACCTGGGCAAAATCGTGGAGCTGGCCCCCCGGCGCATGCTGTTCATGGACCCGCTGCATCCATACACCCAGTCGCTGATTTCGGCGGTACCTGTCGCCAATCCCAAGCTGGAACGGGGGCGGAAGCGGATCATCTTGAAGGGTGAAGTGCCCAGCCCGGCAAATGCTCCTTCCGGCTGTGTTTTCAGCCCCCGCTGCCCATTGGCTTATGACGAATGTTTTGTCACCCCGCCACCCTACAGCCAGGCGAAGCCGGGCCATTTTGTTTCCTGCCACCTGGTCAATAACGACAAGAGCAGCAAGATTCCAGTCTAGACCCAGAAGCAGCCGGTAGGCAGCAGCGCTTGTGCCCATTATTTGCCGGGGGGAGGCTGCTGTCGACTCTGGCGCTAGAGGCTGACCTCGATTTCATCCACCGTGTGGATCAGCAGATCGGCGTGCTGACGCAGCGCTGTGTGGTCGCCAGCGCCGGCGGCGATGGCCGCGCAGCAGGCGACCTGGGCATTGCGCCCGAAGAGCATGTCGCTCACTGTGTCCCCCACCATCATCATCTTTTCGGTCGTAGTATTGAAATGGGCCGCTGCTCGCCGCATCCCCTCGGGATCTGGCTTGTTGGGCAGCTCGTCATCCCCGCAGATGAGCAACCCCACCATATCTCGGACGTCCAACAGCTGCAGCGTGGCTTCGGTAGCGGCGCGATCGTCAGCGGTGGCTACGGCGATGCCGACGCCGGCAGCGTGGAGCTGCCGGAACAGCCCGGACACGTCGCCCAGGGGGCGGATCATCTCAGCCGAGAGGGGCGCTAACATCACCGGGGCGAAAATCTCTCGAATATACCGCTCCGATCGCTCCCAACCGTACCCGTGCTGGTACAGCACCGCGGCCGCGATGGTGTA
>JAHEEY010000117.1 GCA_024640485.1 Chloroflexota bacterium
CTACCGGCAGCGGCTGAATGGCCAGTGGGGTATTGTTGACACTAACGACTGTGTCAATGGCGCTCGATATCTTGTGGATCGGGAATTGGCCGATGGCCAGCGGCTGGCAATTCGAGGCGGCAGCGCCGGTGGATACACCACGCTGTGTGCGATCACCTTCCACGATCTCTTCAATGCCAGCGCCTGCTATTACGGCATCAGCAACATTGAAAGCCTCGCCGTCGAGACCCATAAATTTGAGTCCCGTTACATGGACAATCTCATTGGGCCATACCCGCAGACGAAAGCTCGTTATCAGGAACGCTCACCGATTCACTTCGTCGAACAGATTCGCTGTCCGGTGATCTTTTTTCAAGGGCTGGAGGATCTTGTGGTCCCACCGGCGCAGTCCGAGTTGATGGTCCAAACGCTGCGAGCCAACGGGGTGACCGTCGCCTATGTGCCGTTTGCAGGCGAACAGCACGGCTTTCGCCAGGCTGCCTCTATCAAACGGGCGCTAGATGGCGAACTGTTCTTTTATGGCCGTATCTTCGGCTTCGATCTGGCGGATCCGGTAGAGCCGGTGACCATCGAAAATCTTTAGCCCATGCGGCCTCGGCAATCTCTAGACCAAGATAGACCCTGTTTGTTCTGTCGCTATCATTAACAAACCGTGGTCAAAAATCACTGGTCCGCCGGCTTGCCGGTTTCCACAGCCACAAAGCTCGATTAGGGCTTCATACTCGAGAAGAACGAAGTTTTGAACAGTTGTTCACGACCTAATCTGCGCTTTGACTTCCTGCTTTGGCAAGGCATCGGCTGGCCATCCCATATGCCAAGCTGTTATCCAGGAGCGGATTGAACTACCAGGTCCACCCGATTCGTGATAATCTCACCATGTGCACAGGGTTGTGCCATCGGACTTTCGGGTTAGGGCCCATAAGATGGATCACAGACCAGGTGACTAGCGGACCGTTTTCGGCGGCTCTCTGGCGATCAAAAGGCGCAGCGTCTTAAGCCTCATCATTGGTCATCCGAATGAAGATAATAAGGGGCAATTTGCATTCATCTTCTCATCCTGTGGACATCTGTCTAGGTTAATAACTGGCGTGCAGCATCATCAAATTACAGAACCTGACAAATGAATTTCTTTTCTTTTCTCGTTCGTCGCATCAGGCGCCATTGGCAAATACTTCTCACCCTCAGTCTCGGCGTTTTTCTCTCAACGTCGCTGCTGGCAAGCAGCCCCATACTTGTCAATACTGTCGTTGAGTTTGGTTTGCGGCGCACGCTGATCGCCGCTGATCCGCTGTCAAGCAACCTGCGGCTGAAGACGTTTGGGCGAGTCGATGAAAGCTCGTATCCGGAATTAGACAGCCAGACCCAATCGCATCTCCGGCCCCGTCTGCAAAATCACATGATTCAGGTGATCCCAACGGCGGGCACCCGATGGCTGTTCCCGTGGGTGGATGAACAGCCAGTTTCCGACCAGCGGGTCAATATCCGCTTCTACGGTAGAAATGAGACGGACATTGTGCGTTATGTCAATTTGGCGTCGGGCGCATGGCCGTCGGCGCCAGACCAGTCCGCTGACCGCTTGCCGGCTGTGATCAGCGAGGAATTCGCCCAGGCATACGATCTCGCGGTTGGGGATCTGCTGCCGCTGAGCTTCACCAGGCAAGAGTCATCCCCCAATTTCTGGTTGGAAATCAGCGGGATCATTCAGCCGATCGACCCTCGGGACAGCTACTGGTTCGGCGGCCTAACCCCGTTACACGCTCAGAGCGATGACCGCTGGAGCGCCCAGTATGCCGCGATCATCCCCTATGACAATTTTTTCCCATCCATCCAGAACCTCTTCCCCGACATCCCCATGGAGCTTGCCTGGATGGTGTCGTTGTCACCGGAAAGCTTCGCCACCAAGGACATCTCATCCTTTCGCTCCCAGTTGGCTGGATTGGCTGACGACCTCCGAGCCCAATCGCCCAGCATCACTATTGACAGCCAGATAGACCCGGTCCTAGCCAATTTTGCCGCTCAGGCCACCGCCATTCGCGCGCCCCTGTACTTCCTGACCGCGGAAGTAGTACTGCTGGTCCTTTACTACGTGATCATGGTCGCGGCACTTGCCGTTCGCCAGGTGGAGCGGGAGTTCGCCATCCTGCAGAGCCGCGGCGCATCCGGCGGACAGATATTCCGTATCCAGGCAGGGGAAGCGGTCATCATCAGTCTGACGGCTCTGCTCAGCGGGCCTGCTCTGGGGCTGCTGCTAGTGAAAGGGCTTATTCTTGCCGGCCCGCTGGCCGATGTCAGTGAGCCCGGCTGGGCGCTGACGCTGCCCCAAGCCGCCTGGCTGGCTGCCGGCATGGGCGCCCTGGCCAGCGTCATGGGGCTGCTCATCCCGGTAGGGCCGGCGATCAAACGGACCATTGTCACCTACCAACAATCAACCACCCGCGATAACCGCACCCCATTGTGGCAGCGCTATTACTTGGATGTGTTTGTCTTGGCGATTGGCCTGGTCCTCTTGTGGCGCCTTCAAGTGTACGGCAGCATCGTCGGCGGTTCCATCAGCCGGCCCCGAGTTGATTGGCTGCTGGTTCTGTCCCCGATAGCGCTTCTTCTGGGAGCAGGCACAATTTTGCTGCGGGTGTTCCCGCTGGCCCTGAGAGCGCTGGCAGCCATGGCCAGCCGCGGTCGCGGGCTGCCGGCCGTTTTAGCGATGCGGCAGGCGGCGCGCAACCCCAATCATGTGGCCCGGCTGGTCCTGCTGCTGACCCTGGCAATGTCCCTGGGCATTCTCACTACCGGCATCAATGCCACTCTGGATGAAAGTGAATTGGAACGTTCCCGCTATACCACTGGCAGCGACCTGCGCATTTCCTCACGACGGAATATCCCCTTATCAAAGGTGGATCAGTTGGACAGCGTTAGCGCGACCGCCAGTGTTTGGCGAGGGACTGGATCCGTCAGCCTTGGGCGGAATTACAACCGGTTTGATATCCTGGCGATTGACCCCTTTTCTTTTGCCAATATCACCCACTATCGGGGCGATTTTTCAGAACGGCCTATGGGCGAGCTGCTGGGAGAGCTGGTGCTGGACGAAATACAGGAGCAGCCGACGGTGCCCTTGCCCGGAAAACCAAACCAGTTCGGCTTGTGGCTGTGGTCGGCCCCCGATCCTGAAGACGGCATCTCCTATTTGGGAGGAGACAGCAATTTCGACAGGATCGGACTGGAGATCAAGATCCAAACAGCCAAGGGTGAGCTGATCAGCCACAAGCTGGCCGCCAGCGAAATCGGCGGTTATCCAAATGACGGCTGGCGATTCTTTGAGACTGAGCTCCCACAACTATCCGACACCAGCTATCCCATCAGCATACATTCGCTATGGATTCGCAGCCGGGCCCGCACCGTCGGGGAATACAGCCGCTACATCGCCACCGATATGAACCTGGCGATTGATGAACTGACCGTCACCGACAGCGAAACAGGGGAGATAATTATCGCCGAAGATATGGAAAATCTGATGACCTTGTGGCAGCTGGATGATTTAGGGTCCTCTGTCAATTTCGACTTCACCCATGCTCACTCAGGAGTGAAGAGCCAGCTGCTCAATCTGCATTTCCAAGAGCCCCATCAACAGATCGGCTTCAAGCTAGTATCTCTTTTCACCCGGTACGATCCGATCCCATGCCTGGTTAGCCCGCAGTTTCTCGCAGCGGTAGAGTCCCAGGTGGGAGATGTCATTCAGATCGTGGTCAACTCCCAGCCGACCCTCGTTCGCATAGCTGGGACAGTCAACTATTTCCCAACCATGTATGAGAATGCTAACGCCGGCTACCTCATTACCAATCGGGATGCATTGTTGGCAAGTCAAAACAGCATTTCCAATAGATCTGTCAATGTGAATGAGTCGCTGCTGCAGATCAGCGCCGGAACGACCGCCGATTCCGTGACCGTAGCGGCGATGGCCTCCATCCCGGAAATCGATCAGGCCTGGGAAACGGAGAATGTGCGCAAGACCATTAAGGCGGATCCAATGGCGTTGGGGCTGAGGAGCGTCACTTTCTTTGGCTATGTGCTGACGACGCTGCTGAGCTTGATCGGATTTGCCACCTACTTCTTCATGAATGCTCGCCAAAAAGAATCGGTTTACGGGGTGCTGCGCTCCATCGGGTTATCCCCACGGCAGTTGTACGGCACCCTGGTGATGGAGCAGGTCGTGCTGATCTTGGCCGGGCTGGCCATCGGCACCGGGTTAGGCATGCTGCTCAACCAGATCACCCTTCCTGGGCTGCCGATTACCTTTGGCGACCGGCCGCCAACGCCGCCGTTTATCGCCCGCAGTAATTGGCTGGCGGTCGGCCGCATCTATCTGACCTTGGCTATCGCCTTCTTCGTCACCCTGGGCCTTGCCACCATGCTGTTGTGGCGCACCAAGCTCCATCGCGTCCTGCGTGTGGGCGAGGAATAATCGGAGTGAACCCGATCATCGCCAGCCGGATCGGTGGCTGGGCCGGCTGAAAAAGCCGCGGGCTTGTCTGGCAGAGAGACTATAGGTTTGCATCATATGCTGTTATTGAAATTCTCGATTCTTCACATGATCCGCCATTGGCGTATGAACCTGGTGGTCCTGGCAGCGATGCTGTTGTCAACAATTTTCCTCTCCGGTCTGCCGTCCTATGCCACCGCGATCGCGGGGCAGAATCTGCGACAACAGTTGGATGAGGCTCCACCCGCCTCTCGAAATATCCGAGTCACTGGAGAAGGGTTGAGTTCGGCGGTATACGGAGAACTGGTAGATCTATTAGGCCCGTTGATCCTGGACCGTATTGAAGTCAGGAGCCAGGAGCCTATAGAGGGCCCTTCCGTTTTTTACCATGAGGGAGAAAACACGGAGATCCCGGTCGACGAATATCTTCGCTTCACGCCCCAATCGTTTAGTGAGCTGAGCAGCCTGGTTGAAGTTGTCCAGGGGCGCCTGCCTGACCATTTGAGTCCCGTACCCAACCGCTTCTACTCGGTTTTGGAGGCGGTCATCGGCACCGATGCTGCCGGCAATGCCACCTTCAGCCGGGCGAACGGGACGCAATTGGAATTGATCCATTTGAAAGTCGGCGATCAGCTTCGATCCATGGATGGTTCGATACGGATCAACATCGTTGGCATTATCGCCCCAAAAGACGCGGAAAACGATGCCTGGTGGGGAGATATGCTCCCCTTTTCATTCAGACGGCAGAAGCTGCATGGCTGGAGTTTTCCAGATACTCTGACGGTATCACTGCTGATGTCTCCCCTAACGATGGAAACATATTTCCCCAATCACGACCGTTACTGGCGAGTCCTGACTGATGTCTCGCAAATAACCGTTGATAATGCCGCCGAAACACACCAGCTATTAAGCAGCGCGGAATCACAGTTGAAGGTGAAAATTGACAGCAGCCTGATAGCGATTCTGGACGCATACCAGCGGAGTTTATCAACCGCCCGGACGACATTGTTTCTGCTGACGGCTCAGTCGCTGCTCTTCGTGTTCTATGCCTTGATCATGATCGGCTCCTACGTTCTGCGCCAGTCCCAAAGCGAACTCTCGTCATTAGCAGGCAGGGGATTCTCCCGCCGGCAGATCACTCTGATTTTCGCTGTTCAAGCGGGGATCATCGCCTTCGCCATCGCGGCCCCTTTGGGCCCTTACCTGGCCAAAGCAGCCTTGTCGGCCTGGGGCGCGCTGACCGGCACGGTGACACCCTCGGGCATTACTAGAGAATCCTGGATCCTAACGATCATCGCCGCGATCTTCGGCTGGCTGATCCTGGTTATCTCCATCTATCTGGGAACCAGGCAAACATTGATTGAATGGGAGCACCGGCTGGCCCGGCCCAGCGTACGGGCATCTTGGCAGCGCTACTATGTCGACTTTCTGCTGCTGGCCCTGGGCGGGTTGATATTCTGGCAGCTGTCGGACACTGGCGCGTTTGCCAATCAGCGGTTCGATGCCTCACAAACCATCTCAGGGCCATCCGATCCGTTTCTACTGTTGGGCCCCTCGCTGCTGCTGATTGCCCTGGCGCTGGTGTTCCTGCGTCTGTTCCCGCTGCTGCTTCGCATAGTGTCATGGAGGGCGAGCCAAAGCCGCGGTCTCGTCCTCCCCTTTGGTCTCTCGAGGTTGGCGCGAGATCCGGTGGCGCCCAGCCGGGTAGTCATGCTGATCAGCCTGGCCGCCGGGCTGACCCTGTTCGCCACCCTGTTCAAGAATTCTCTGGCAAACCGGCAGATTGAAATCGCCCACTACCAAACCGGCGCCGATCTGCGGGCATCGATACCGCTTCATGCCCAGGAGGAAATCTACCAGGAGTTCTCCCGCCTGCCTGGCGTCCAAGCGGCCTCACCCGTCTATCTCAACAATCGTTCTTACTTGTCTACGGCTTTAAGCCGGCAGACCACATTGTTGGCCCTCGACCCAGCCACCTTCCCCCAAGTGGCCCGCTTCGCCCCCCATACCAGCAGCCTGACGATGGCGGCTATCTTGGAGGCGCTGCCGCTGGACCCAGACAGCCCTGCCATCCCGGCAGTCTTTTCAAATGACGCCCCTCCCAACGACAAGGAGATAGGAGACATCCTCACCTATGTTATCGGATCTCAGAAAACTGATTTCGAGGTCAGAGGGATTATCGAGAATTTCCCCTACATCGAAGGGCCGTTCTTTATCGCCAACTTGGGAGCAATTGAAGCCGCCGTCGATCTAAAGACGATTTCAGGCCCAAGAAGAGGGCTCAAAGAAATGTGGCTGGCGGTGGAACCTGAGATGCAAGCCTCCCTGGCTGCTTTGATCAACTCCGGCAAGCCGTTTTCAGACAGCATCATCACCGGCAATGCCCAGGCCAGAGCGCAGCAGCTCAAATCAGACCTGATTGCCCGGGAAACTTACGGCGCTTTTGAACTGAATGCATTTACCATGGCGGCCTTGAGCGTGGCCATCTTCATTCTGGTGCACTTCTTCTCTGCCCAGCAGCGGCGGTACGAATTCAGCATCCTGCGCGCTTTAGGCTTGTCTCACCGGCAGCTCTTTGGTTTGCTGAGTCTGGAAGGGATCATCCTGGCGGTGATTGGCATGGCCGCCGGCAGCGGCCTGGGGTATGGCTTGGCGCTGCTCATGCGCCCGCTGTTGTCCCGAACCCTCACAGTGGCAATCGGGGGAGACGCGATTTACGATATCTTGATCAATTGGTCGGAGGTAAGCGGATTATTTATCATGCTTGCCGGATCTTATGGGCTGGCATTACTGCTGCTGATGATTGCATTGCTGCGCACCGGCATCCATCACGCCATGAGGCTGGGAGATGAATAGCGCCTAGAGAGCATCTGCCAGTCAAAACTAACCAGCCTTTCCCTGCGTGGTTGCGGGTGGATAGTTAATTAGTAAGGATTTCTTTCATGTCAACCGACACTTTCGTTGTTTGTGATAATCTGGTCAAAATTTATAAGATAGCCGACCTGGAAGTCGTGGCTTTACAGGGGTTGGACCTGGAGATCCCTAGAGGGGAAATGCTGGCTATCGTGGGGTCATCTGGTTCGGGCAAGTCGACGCTGCTGAACGTGATGGGCGGGTTGGACGAACCCAGCGCCGGGGGGATCTGGGTCGACGGACAGGATCTGCTGAAACTGTCTGAAAAGCAGCGAATTGCATATAAACGAAACCAAGTCGGCTTTGTCTGGCAGCAGCCCGCTCGAAATCTGCTCCCCTACCTGACCGCCTTGGAAAACGTCTCCCTGCCGATGATGTTGACCGGCGGATCACGACAGCTCCGGCGCCAGCGGGCCATAGAGCTGCTGGAAATGGTGGGGTTGGCAGACCGGGTCGATTTCCAGCCGGATCGGCTGTCCGGCGGGCAGCAGCAGCGGGTAGCTCTGGCCATGGCGCTGGCAAACAATCCCCCGCTCCTGCTGGCGGATGAACCAACTGGGCAGGTTGACTCGGAATCCGCAGACCAGATTTTTGAATCCCTGCGCCGGATTAAGGAAACCTACGGCACCACCGTGGTAATTGTGACCCACGACCAGCGGGTCGCCAACAAGGTAGATCGGGTGGTTGCCATTCGTGACGGCCGCACCAGTACGGAAATCCGCCGCGGCCGCAGCCTGGCGGATGGCTCGATTTCCGAAGAAGAATGGGTGATCTTGGACCGGGCCGGAAGGCTGCAGCTGCCGCAGCCCTACATCCAGACGTTGGAAATGAAAGACCGGGTCAAGCTGCGCTTGGAAGCGGACCATGTTTCCATGTGGCCGGAGGAAGAGGCGGCGGCCAAGGCTTCACAGGAAATCGTGGAAGAGAGCGATGCGGTCTGGCGGCCGCCGCAATGGCGCGGGGCCGGCAGCGGCGCACAAGAACAATCACCAGCTGCACCGGAAAGCAAACCGCCGGCGGTCGCAGTCCGCGATCTAGCCAGAACCTTCCAGATGGGGGATGAGGCTGTCCACGCGGTCGATCATATCTCCCTGGAAATCCCGCCATCCTCCATGGTGGTGATCAAAGGCCCCTCTGGCTCAGGAAAGACCACCTTGCTCAACCTCATCGCCGGGCTGGATGAGCCCACCTCAGGTATGGTGAGTATCGGCGGGCGGCCGCTGAGCAAATTGTCGAACAGCGATAAGATCGATCTCCGTCGAAACGAAATCGGTTTCGTCTTCCAGACCTTTGGCCTGCTCCCATTTCTCTCCGCCAGAGAGAATATCGAGGCGCCGCTGCGCCTGATCCGGACGCCGGCGAAGGAGCGAACCCAGCGAGTCGACCAGGTGTTGGAGATGGTCGGCCTGTCGGAAAGGGCCAATCACCGCACCTACGAGCTATCCGGCGGTGAGCAGCAGCGCGTTGCCCTGGCGCGGGCTCTGGCCAACAAGCCCTCATTGATTCTGGCCGATGAGCCAACCGGACAGCTGGACACCGCTACCGGGCACAACATCATCGATTTGCTGCGGTCCATCACTGAGCAGACCGGGGTGACAGTAGTTATCGCCAGCCACGACCCAAAAGTAGAAGAGGCGGTGGATCTCATCTTCAACCTCCAGGACGGCAAGCTGCTTTGATCCCGCCCGGCTGATGACGCTGCTTGTGGATCGCTCCTGCTCGACCGATTGTTGCAATCATCCGAATACACCTTATACTCCCATATTTTCTATCTCGTCACCCGGACGATAATCAGACCTTACGCTGAAGAGAATATGGCAAACAAGAAGACATACTCCCGGCTCTCCTCGCTGCAATATCGAGACTTTCGCTTGTTGTGGTTCGGCAGGCTGCTCTCCAACATAGGCTCCCAAATGCAGTTGATTGCCGTCAACTGGCACATCTTTGAACTGCTTCGGAATCAAACCTATGCGGTCAACTTCCTGGGAAAAGAGATCGAGTTGGGGGCAGAGGCCCTTGGCCTGGGTATGCTGGGCTTGTTCCGGGTGATCCCAATCGTCATTTTCGCGCTGCTGGGCGGTGTTCTGGCAGACACCCGAAACCGGCGGACGCTGATGATCTGGGTTCAAGTCGCCTCGGCGCTGTTCGCTGCTATTTTGGCGGCACTTACCTTCAAAGGCAGTATCACCATTCCGCTCATCTATCTGCTGACGGCAGCGGGGGCCGCGGCGGCGGCTTTTGATGAACCAGCCCGGCAGTCGATCGTGCCTAACCTGGTGCCGGCGGAACATTTGACCAATGCAATCAGCCTCAACACGCTGCTCTGGCAGCTGTCCACGGTCATCGGGCCAGCGTTGGCGGGATCGATGGTTGCCAAGCTGGACGTAGGTTATGTGTATGCCCTCAATGCCATCTCCTTTATTGCCGTCATCGCATCCCTGGTGATGATGGAATATCGTGGGAAGGCAGCGACTACCACAGCAGGGCTGGGCTGGCAGGCGCTGGTGGATGGTATCCGTTTCACCTACCGCTCGCGGCTGATCTGGAGCACCATGCTGCTCGACTTCTTCGCCACGTTCTTCGCCTCCGCCCGGATGATGCTGCCCATCGTCGCCGTGGATGTCCTGGGAACAGATGCGGTGGGCTATGGGCTGCTGGCAACGGCGCAGCCGATCGGGGCGATCATCGCCGGGGGCATCGTCGCTCTCCGGAAGGAGATCCCACGGCAGGGGGTTGTGCTGCTGATCAGTGTCGCCCTCTACGGATTGGCCACGGCACTGTTCGGTCTCTCCACCATCTTCCCGCTGTCTTACATCCTGTTTGCCTTGACCGGCGCCGGAGATACCGTTTCCACGGTCATTCGAGGGACGCTTCGGCAGCGGATCACGCCCGATCACCTGCGGGGCCGGATGACCAGCGTCAACATGGTCTTCTTTATGGGGGGACCGCAATTGGGTGAGTTGGAAGCAGGCCTGGTCGCCGCCGTCTTTTCGGCACCGATCGCCATATTCACCGGTGGGATTGCCACCGTGCTGCTAACTGGCATGATCGCCTGGAAATACCCCCGACTGCGCCGCTATCAGGGGGAAAGCGACGTGCCCTCGGTGGCTACCGGCTGAGTTTCGGAGCGCCTGGAGATGCGTCCACCAGCCGTTCAACTTCCTCTTTTTCCATCACCGGGATGTCTCCGGGAATGGTATATTTGACCGCGGCAGCCGCCGTCCCCCATCGCAGGGCGTCAGCCAGGCCGTTCTTCTCCAACATGCCGTAGAGAAATCCGGCGGTGAACGCATCGCCGGCCCCTAGCCGTCCCACTTCCTCTGCCGGAAACGCGGCCTGGCGAATCAGATTCCCACTGTCGTCACAGCCGACGGCACCGTCGCCACCCAAGGTCATCACCAACGTCGTTCCCGGGTAGGCGTCTGCCAGCGCGCGGCAGGCAGCCTCCGGGGATATTTGAGACGCCATCCCAAAGAACGAGATACCATCCCGCAGCGGCAGAATCAGGATGTTGGCCCTCTGCATGAACGGCTGGCAGGCTGCCCGGGCGGCGGCGATATCCCACAGCTTAGCGCGGTAATTCAGATCAAAGCTCACCTGCCAACCGGCATCCTGGGCCAATTCAACCGCGCGGAGAGCGGTTTCGGCGGCCGAACGGCTCAATGCCGGGGTGATGCCGGTAAGGTGCAGCAGCCTGGCATTCCCTGCCTGGAACAGCGCCTTGGGGAGCTGCTCCGGCCGCATCCGGCTGATAGCGG
>JAHEEY010000539.1 GCA_024640485.1 Chloroflexota bacterium
TGAGGAAGTGTCGGCCGAGACCCGGCAGCGGCTGCAGGACAGCCTGGTGCTGGTCCACGGCGGCATGGCCCAGGACGTCGGGCCGGTGCTGGAGATGGTCACCGAGAAATATCTGCTGCGCTCCGAGGCGGAATGGACCGCCCGGCAGGAGGCGATGGGCATTCTGGATGAGGTGATCCAGCTGCTGGGCAAAGGAGATATCCGGGCCATCGGCGATGCCACCCACCGCAACTTCCACGGCCCCATCCAGACGATCATCCCCTGGGCCGGCAATCTGTACACCGACGAGCTGATCCGGCGGGCTAAGGAGAGCTTCGGCGATGATTTCTGGGGGTTCTGGATGCTGGGCGGCATGGCCGGCGGCGGCATGGGCTTCATTTTCCATCCGTCCCGCAAACGGGAAGCCCAGGAGAAGCTGCAGCAGATCATGAGCGAGACCAAGCAGCAGCTGGAGGCGTCGGTGCCGTTCGCCATGGAGCCGGTAGTGTATGACTTCGCCATCAACGAGCAAGGGACGGTGGCCGATCTGCTCCAGGGAGAGCGGGCGCTGATGCCCGACGGCTACTACAGCATGGTCGTTCCCGGGCTGCTGCGCCAGGAGCCGCGGCAGCTGCCTGCCGACCGCCGGGCAGAGCTGGACCGCTTTGGCGAGGCGTGCCGCAGCCAGCCGGAGCTGAGCGGCATGGTGCAGAAGCTGTTCGACCGGCTGCTGCCAAAAGGACAGAGCCACGACGGCCGCGATCAAGATCTGGCGGCGCTGATGGCCCAGTATGGGTTTGACAAAGAGCAGCACGAACAGATCCGCGCCGACCTGCGCAACGGGCGCATCGGCCTCTCCCAGAACCGGCTGCCGGTGAACAGCAAGATCGAAGATGTGGCTCCGGGAGATGTGTTTGACGCCACCGGCGAGATGCCTCCACGGCTGCGCCAGCTGGGGCTGGACGCCCTGGCGGAAGGGGCGGTGGCGGTGGTTTCCCTGGCAGGCGGCGCCGGCAGCCGCTGGACCAAAGGGGCCGGGGTGGTCAAGGCGCTGAACCCGTTCGTCAAACTGAGCGGCAAGCAGCGCAATTTCATCGAACTGCACCTGGCCAAGAGCCGGCGGACGGGCCGGCTGGCGGGCCGGTCGCTGCCCCACATCCTGACTACCAGCTACCTGACCCACACGCCCATCTCGGCGGTGCTGGGGCGAGAAGGCAACTACGGCTATCCGGGGCCGCTGCTGCTCTCACCCGGCAAAGTGGTGGGGCTGCGGATGATCCCGATGGCCCGAGATCTGCGCTTCGCCTGGGAGGAGATGCCCCAGCAGCTACTGGATGAACAGGCCCAGAAAGTGGTGGAAAGCCTGCATACGGCGCTGATCGGCTGGGCCCAGTCGGCGGGTGAAGGGCGCGACTACCGCGACAACCTGCCGCTGCAGTGCCTGCACCCGGTGGGCCATTGGTACGAGATCCCCAATCTGCTGCGCAACGGGGTGCTGGCCCAGCTGCTCAAAGAGCGGCCCAAGCTGCGCTACCTGATGCTTCACAACATCGACACCCTGGGGGCCGATGTCGACCCGGGCATACTGGGCTACCACATCGAACAGGACGCCGCCCTGACCATGGAAATGATCACCCGGCGCATCGAGGATCGCGGCGGCGGCCTGGCCCGCATCGACGGCCATCTGCGGCTGATCGAAGGGCTGGCCCTCCCCCGGGAAGAGATCGAGTTCAGACTCTCCTACTACAACTCCAGCACCAGCTGGGTGTCGATCCCCAAGCTGCTGGATCTGTTCGGCCTGCGCCAGGAAGATCTGCAGGATGAGGCCAAAGTGTCGGCGGCAGTGCGCCGGTTGGCGGCGCGGATGCCCACCTACATCACCTTGAAAGATGTCAAGAAACGGTGGGGCCAGGGGCAGGAAGATATCTTCCCCACCAGCCAGTTCGAGAAGCTGTGGGGGGATATGACCGCGCTGCCGGAGCTGGACTGCCGGTATGTGGCAGTGCCCCGGCAGCGAGGGCAGCAGCTCAAAGAGGTGGCCCAGCTGGACGGCTGGCTGCGAGACGGCTCAGCGGCGTACGTCAACGGCTTGTGCGACTGGTCTGATTAACACAAAAAAGGAGGGCATCAGCCCTCCTTCGTTTTTCTCACTGATTTGAACCGGCGGCGCTTATTTCGGGGCGATCAACTGGCCGTGGGCCGGCGCCAGTCTGGCGGTGAAATGGCGCAGCACCGGCTGCGACGCCACCATCTTCACCCCGCGAATCCTCTCTTTCATGCTGTTGACATACAAAAGGACTTCAGCCAGGTAATCGACATGGCTCTGGGTATACATCCGCCGGGGGAAAGCCAGCCGCACCAGCTCCATGCTGGCGGGCAGTTCGCTGCCGTCGGGCTGCTGCCCAAACATCACCGAGCCGATCTCCACCGAGCGGATGCCCCCTTCCAGATAAAGCACCAATGAGAGCGCCCAGGCCGGGTATTCGGACTGGGGGATATGGGGGAGCATCGACTTGGCATCGATGTAAATGGCGTGACCGCCGGGGGGCTGCACAATGGGGACCCCCGCTTTGGTGAGCACATCGCCCAGATAGGCCACCGAGCGGATGCGGTAGCGCAGGTAATCTTCATCGACCACTTCGTGTAAACCCACGGCGATCGCTTCCAGATCGTACCCCGCCAAACCGCCGTAGGTGGGAAACCCTTCAGTCAGGATGAGCATATTCTTGCATTTCTGGGCCAGGGCGTCGTCGTTGAGGGCCAGGAAGCCGCCGATATTGGCCATGCCGTCTTTTTTGGCGCTCATGGTGCTGCCGTCGACGTAGCTGAACATCTCCTGAGCGATCTCCAGAGGCGTCTTGTCAGCGTACCCTTCTTCGCGGGTCTTGATAAACCAGGCGTTCTCGGCGAAACGGCAGGCATCCAGGAACAACGGCACGCCATGTTTGCGGCACAGCTGGCTGGCGGCCCTGATGTTGGCCATACTGACCGGCTGCCCACCGCCGCTGTTGTTGGTAACCGTGATCATCACCAGGGGGATTTGATCCCGCTTTTCTTCCAGAAGGTTCTGCAAAGCCGCCAGGTCGATGTTGCCCTTGAACGGCAGCACCAGATGGGGCTGGCGCCCTTCGGCGATAGGGATGTCCTTGGCGACCGCGCCACGGTACTCCACGTTTGCCCGCGTGGTATCAAAATGGGTGTTGTTGGGG
>JAHEEY010000540.1 GCA_024640485.1 Chloroflexota bacterium
TCCACATTTCGGGTGATAGCCGTCATCGCCATCTCCAGGGCGTCTCCCTGAACAACGCCCTGGTTGATCAAGGAAAGAAACCCCTTGGCAGAGGTCAGTGGGGTGCGCAGCTCGTGAGACAGCGTGGCGATAAATTGGGTGCGCAGCGCCTCTTGCTCCGCCAGATCGGCAAACGCGTTTGCCAAAGCCGCGTTCTTGATGTTCAACTCGCGAATCACAGCTTGATCATTATTGCGCAAATGATTGATAATCTGTCTGAGCAGGGTCCGCAGCAAGCTGGGGTTGGTGCGGGCGATAGCCATGAAATCATCCTGGTCTATCTCCAGCATTTGGCAAGCGGTGCGGGTTCGGACCGTGGCCATTCGAGTCGTCTCTCCGAGAAAAGCCATCTCGCCGAAGTAGTTTCCCGCGCCCAAGGTGTCAACCAGGATGTCGTTATCATCCTTGGCGTGAACAATGATATCGACCTCGCCAGAACCGATGACAAAAAGGGTGGTGCCGGCATCTCCCTGGCGGCAGATATATTCGTCAGCATGGCAGTCACGGACGCTGGCCGCCTGGCTCAATGAACGAATATCATTTGTACTGAGGTCGTGAAACACATTCTGGAGGAGCTGGAATGAGACAGATTGATCCATTTGGTCAATTCTAGCATAGGTAATACGGCCGCCTGCCCCATATTTACGGCTTCTTCACCAGCAAAAAAGAACAGCGGCGATCAAGAGAAGAGAGTCATAAACAACCCGCACAGCCCATGGTCGTTAATCCAGCCGGGCGCTCTTCTCCCACTCCCGGCTCAGCATGCCATACAGAAGCATGTCGTGCCGCTCGCCGTCTCGCTTGAGGTGCTCGCGATACGTCCCTTCACAATGAAAACCCAGCTTCTCATACAGGTAGATCGCCGGCTTGTTATAGCTGAACACCGTCAAGAAGACCCGGTGCAGATTCAGCTCATTAAATGCATAGGTCAGCGCCAGCTGCATCGCTTCATACCCATATCCCTGCCCCCGGTCGGCAGCATCGCCGATGGCGATACTTATATAGGAAGTGCCGTGGCTCCACATCACCCCATCGAACTCCAGCAGTCCGATCAGCCGCCCTTCTGCCAGCAAGCGGATGCCAAATAGGAAGGTGCTGTTGTCGGCCTGCGCTTCCTCAATACGTTTTGCCAGCTGCGCTTCACTCTTGGGAACTGCCGGGACCGCGTCATACCGCCGCAGAAAATCAGCGTCTGACCACCATCGCGCCATCACCGGCAGATCCTCCTTGGAGACTGCCGTCAATCGAACCTTTCGCCCAGTTATCAGATCTGGCTTTAGCATGTAACACTCCCTACATTGCCGCATCACGCGACTGGAATTTACCCGTTTACACGTCAATTCATCCACACGCATCAACAGTTGGATATTCATTATAACAGTTGACCGCGGTAATCGTTGTACCTACCCTTGAAAAAATGTCGCTGGGGTCGTATGATCCCCATGAAGGAATGTCAATACATTGTCAATTATGAACCATATCCCCAACTTCCAATTGGAGGGAGTAAAATGAGCACATCCCATTCCGTGAACGAGAAACACCGTATCAGCGCCGGTCAGCTGGACATGCCGCCCCGGCTGCTCCTGGGCCCTGGTCCTTCCAACGCCCACCCCCGGGTACTACAGGCAATCGGGATGCGGCAGGTAGGCCATCTAGACCCTACTTTTGTTGGCCTGATGAACGAAGTCCAGGAACTGCTGCGCTATGCCTGGCAGACCGACAATCAGCTGACCATCCCGGTCAGCGGCACCGGCAGCGCCGCCATGGAAGCCAGCTTGGCCAACACGGTAGAGCCGGGCGACACCGTCCTGGTCGGTGTCAACGGATACTTCGGACTCAGATTGGTCGATATGGCCGGCCGCTACGGCGCCAATGTACGCCAGATCGAAAAGCCCTGGGGCCAGGTTTTCAGCCTGGATGATCTGAAGGCTGGCTTGGAAGCCCATCGCCCGGCGATTTTGGCGCTGGTCCATGCCGAGACCTCCACCGGCGCCTGCCAGCCGCTGGAAGGGGTCGCCGACTTGTGCCGTCAATATGATTGTCTGCTGCTCATAGACACCGTTACCAGCCTGGGAGGCGTCCCCCTGTTCCTGGATGAATGGGGCGTCGATGTCGCCTACAGCGGCACCCAGAAATGCCTCAGCTGCCCCCCTGGACTATCCCCCCTGACCCTAGGCCCCCGGGCGGTTGAGAAATTACAGAATCGTAAAAGCCAGGTGGCCAACTGGTACCTGGATATGTCACTGGTCAGTAAATATTGGGGCAGTGCCCGCACCTATCATCACACCGCCCCGATCAACATGAATTACGCCCTGCGCGAAGCGCTGCGGCTGGTCGCTGAAGAAGGGTTGGAGGCGCGCTGGGCTCGTCACCAGGCCAACGCTGAACTGTTCTGGAACGGCCTGGCTGAGATGGGCATGTCCTGCCATGTCGACGCCGCCTACCGCCTGCCCAGTTTGACCACCGTCCGGGTTCCGGAAGGGGTCGATGCCAAGGCGGTCGCCCAGCGGCTGTTGTCTGAATACAACATCGAGATCGCTGGCGGCCTGGGCCAGCTGGCCGGCCAGGTTTGGCGTGTCGGCCTGATGGGATTCAACAGCCGGCCGGAAAACGTACTGCTGCTGCTGAGCGCCCTGAAGAAAATCTTGGGACGATAGCCACCATTGATGCTGCCGCTGGCGCTGCAGCATCAATGGATGTCAAATGAACTGAATCAAACATTGAAGTGAGATGCCGAGCCTGGCTGGCGGGCTCGGCAATCGGGGAAGCTATCTCATGAATGAGGCCACGACACCAGTGACCCGGGCCTTGACCCAACTGAACATCCCACACCGGCTGTTTCGCCATCCTAAGCCCGTCCGTTCCCTGGAGCAGGCCGCCAAGGAACGGGGGCAAACAGCGGCGCAGATCATCCGCAGCATTCTTTTCCGCCTCTCCGTTGATGAATTCGTCCTGGTCTTGATGGCTGGCCCGCAGCAAATCGCTTGGCGCACCTTGCGGACCTACCTCAAACAACCTCGCCTGACTACAGCCAGCGAATCGGAAGTGATGAAGGCAACCGGATATCAATTGGGCGCCGTTTCGCCGTTCGGCCTGCCGGCTCCCTTGCGTGTTCTAGTCGATGAAAGCGTGCTGGTACCAGACGAAA
>JAHEEY010000118.1 GCA_024640485.1 Chloroflexota bacterium
GCCGAAGGGCGGGTCAGCGACGAGAAGATAGAGGCGATCCGCCGGCTGCTGGCATCATCACAGAGTTAGCCGCGCCGAGCCGCTTTAAGGCATTGCCCCCCCGCGGCTCACCTGCCGGCTGTCAGTAATCTTTTCCAAAGCTGTCCTCCAGCGCCAGCTCCCCCTTTAAGGACCGACCCTTTATAGCACCCCGTTTAGTATGAGCTTGCCCTTAGAGTCCCGGCGAAGTAGTTGCCTGCCGGGATCCGCGGACTGATACTTCTGTCTAGATTTGCTTTCCGTCTCAGCAATTCTCAATAATTCGCAGCCCAATCATCCGTGACCACGGCGCAAGCAGCAGCATCAAGACTCCGTAATCATCATTCGCAGACAATCGAATCGTTTCATCACTGCCCATTTCATACGCCCGCCCGCCCGCCAATCTGCGCGATTGCCGGGCATCCAATCCAATTCCCCATTCAGGAGTATGTTCATGTTTGGTATCCGCCTCAGCAGAAGAGTCATCACTGGTCTATCCGCTGCCGCCCTGGTGCTGGCGCTTGTTTCATTTCGCATCAATGCCCAGGCGGATGAGCGGAACATCCTACAGCAGGCGTGGGAAAGGACGGAGAGTGTCGGCAGCTACGAGTTCAGCACGTCCCTATCTCAAACCACCCTGCCGGCACCAAAAGTAACGGCAGCCGGCAGCCAGGCCAAGATTGACAGCCTCTTTCTACAAGGAACAGCGGATCGATCCAGCGGTACGCTGGCAATCAGCCTGTGGGATCAACCAGACGCAATGCTGGACCCGGCAAAGGCGATCCAGATTGAAGTCAACGGGATGACTGCTCGCGGACGGGTCAACGGCGGCGCCTGGCAGGAAATGGAAGATTTCAGCGGCTCTTTTGCCCCGGGCGGTGACGCGGCGGCTTTCCTCTCAGCCGCCCAGAATGTACGCCCCCTGGGCAGCGACTCTCGCCAGATGACCGGACCGGACGGGAACCTCAGCTCAGTCACTTTCCAACGGTACGCCTTCACCCTCAATGGAGACCAGTTTGCCGAGACGATGCGTCTGCAGATGCAGGAGCAGCTGCAGCGCAGCGGTGAACTGCCGCCTGGCGTCGAACTGGGCAGCAGCAGCTACTACCGGCAGTCGTTCAGCACCGGTGAGGCGTGGATTGACGCCAATGGGCTGCCGCTGCGGCTGACCCTGGCAATGGAGTTTCCGCAGGACCAGACCGGCATACGCCGATCCCTGGACCTGCAGACCGATTTCACCGCCTACAACAACAAGGGTGCCGTGGCACAGACGGCGTTCCGGGCTGATCCCGCCGGCTGGCTGGCCGGACGGCTGAACGAGACGGCCGCTCCAGCAGGGAGTTCCGCGGCAGCCGGATTCACCGCGCTGCTGGCCACTGTCGGGCTCATCTACCTGGTGATTCAAATCACCCGGGCCCGACCCAAGCTGCGGTACAAACTGTTTGCCTCCACCCTCTCATTTCAGATGGCTTTCTCACCTTTGGGTTCGTTGATCACCGCCAACCGGATGGACCAGCTGTATGCCAAGTACCAGGATGGACAAACGGCTGCTGAATCGAGCACCGCCGAACCGTCTTTGCCCCAGTCGCAGGAAGCGAGCTTTGACAGCGCACAATCTCCGCTGCAGGCGGGCCAGATACGCTATGAAATCCAGCAGCAGATCAACAATTTGGTGACCCAGGTGCAGTCGATCAGCGTTCTGCAGGCAGCCGCCAACAGCGGCGTCGATGCCGACGGCGACGGCCTTTACAGCGATGAAGAGACCAATTGGGGCACTCTGGACAGCGATCCCGACTCCGATGGCGATGGCGTTTCCGACGGCACGGAGGTCGGCCTTTGCCCCAGCCGGCTGGGGCCAACTCAGCCGAGCAATCTAGCTGATCCCGCCTGTGCCAATCCCAAACTCAGCGACACCGATGGAGACCAGCTGACCGACGGTGAAGAAATCCTCTACATCGGTACCTACGCCAATTTCACCGACTCCGATCAGGACGGTATTTCCGATTACAACGAGGTCCGCGGCTTCATGACCGACAGCGGCCGCCGTTACATCGATCCGCTGAACCCGGACAGCGACGGCGACCTGATTGTGGATGGTGTAGAGTGTGTCAACCTGTCCGGCACTGCTGTTTGGAGCCCCAGCGCCAGATGCAATGACACCGACGGCGTTGGCCTCGCCGACGTCCACAGCCTGGACAACGACGGTGACCTGGTACCCAACGTGGTCGACCTGTCGCCCTTCACGGTGGTTAAACCGGCAGGCTATTTCAATGACAACAACCCGTTCCACTTCCAATTGGATAATGTGGCCGCCGGCAATTCCATTCTGGTTGATTTCCAGATCCGCCCAGAAAAGGAGCGCCAATTGGCTTACGCCCTCAATCTGCTCGATTGGCCCAGCGGAGACAGCGAAGGCCAGATCCGGCGATTAACCGACAGCACCTTTGGCGATGCCAATCAGGTGGCCGACCCGGGCGATGTCTCCTTCAACGGCGATATGCGGGTGATGCCGATGCTGGAGATCCGTCTGGCAGGGAATTCTCTGGACCTGCCCCGAACCCTGGCCCAGCACACCGCTTCTATTTATGATGCCGGCCAGACTGTAGGCAACCTCACTTTCTCCAACGGAACCACAACGGGCCAACTGCTGGTCGAAAACGCCGGTACCGCGCCGCTGGCCATCCTGAAGGGAAGCTGCAGTGAGGGCAGCGCCGTGTTCAGCCAAACGGTGTCAAACGGCCAATACTCTATTCCTGGTTTGAAGCTGGCGGATCTGGCCGACGGCGGCCACGCGGTACGGCTGACTTCCGGAGGCCGCGATTTCTGCCGGCCAATTCCCAGCCTGGTGAAGGGGAGCGCTTCTGTCGAAGTCCGAATTCAAAAGACCGGCCAGTATGAAGTGGCCCAGATGGCCGCAGTCACCGCAGCCCAAGAGAACAGCAACAGTCGGGTCACCTTCGACTTCAATGACAGTGGGGCCAGCTACGATGTCACCATTTACAACAGCAGCTGCCAGGATAAGCTCAATCCGGTGGCGGCTGCTGCCAGTGTGGGCGACTTGGGATCCATGCTGTTGACCGGTGTCAACGCCGTAGACCTGGCCGATGGGGAACATGTCGTGGCCTTCAGAACCGGGGCCAAGACCGTCGCCTGCGGATCGCTGGGGAACATCGTCAACGGCAGCATGAGCACCATGATCGACAGCGCCAAACTGTCCCCTTATCAGGTGAGTGTCTCCGAAGATGTCAACGGGGATTTGCTGGCAATGGTACCGCTGACCCTGGCTGAGGACAGCGACACTGGCGAACTGGTGGCTTACAACGGCCGGATGGTCTACCAGCGCGGCGTTACCGGGCTGCTGGATAACGAAGTGAATCTGGTGTGGCTGGTGACCATGCTCACCGACGATTGTCCAGACAACAACTGCGCCCTGGGCTACACCGACCAGATGCAGGTGGTGCACCGGTATCGGAGAGAGTCGTGGTATCTCACCGGCCTCTCGGTCCAAGAGGAGCTGGGGATGGATGTGGCCGTAGTCTACGAGGACCCGGCCACGGACTTCAATACCCCGGGCAACGTCGTGGCCAACCGCAACCTGGAATTTGATGATAATTTGTGGTGGCTAGCCCACGGACTGCAGCCCTCTTTTCTGGCCGGACGCGATGTCTCAACCGACAGTGACTCCGCCCGGGACATCAAAGTTGGCGACATAAAGGCCCGCTGGGACACCAACAACTACAGTGACAGCGCTCGTTTCGGCATTCGCAGCGACGCCTTGAATGTCCAGGAATTTCATTTCGACCGCCAGGCGGACCTGGGGCGACTCTCATCAATTGAGATCCCCAGCATATTGAACAGCGTCTTTTATACCGGCACCATGCCGGTGCCGGACCTCTCCAATAACGACAGCACCACGGTAGCGCCTACCTTCCTGTTCGCCCGCGAAGAACAGAACCGCACCCTGGAGCTGGACGCCATGCAAGACGGCGGCTCAGCGGTGCTGGTGACGGTGAACGGCAATGCGGTCAAATTTAATATGGACCCGGCTTCGGTGAAGCCGGTGACCATCGCCTCCTTGAGCTGGAAGCCTTACCGGTACAATCAGGTCAGCGCTGCCTGGGAAGCGTATCCTATCGATGAATATTGGGACCGGCTGGAGAAGCTGGTTCCCCTGGCGGAAGCGTTCCGCAGTGGCGCAGAGAACAACGAGTACGAAGCCGCAGCGGATCTGCGCATGGCCCAGGCCCTGTATCTTTCCCTGTATCAAGGGACCGCCAACGCCGTGGAGCTCGATGGACAGCTCACCTTCAATATCACCGAGAGTGCGGAAATCAGTGACGACGACCTGATTTTCTCCCCTGACAACACTTTTGGGGTGAGTGAAATCGGCGAGATGTTCTCCGAATGGGTGGGCGAAGTGTACACCAGCATGGACAAGGACATCGAGTTCTACAACCGGGCCGAGAATGCCGATAAGGCCAAGAAGCTGCTGGGTCCGAACAAAAGCTACAAAGAAGATCTGGGGATGGCAATTAAACATGCCAGCGGCAGTGACACCCCGGAACTGGGACATTTCAAATATCAGAAAGGCGGAAAGCTGAGGGCAAGGGTTTTCAGCTTTGTGGAATCCTACCATTCAGTCATTTTGGGCGTGGTCAGCAGTCTGCCGGACTCGGACAGGTATGAAGGCAACCAGACAGCCTTTGCTTTTGTCACCACCGCAAACAGCATCAGCGCGGCCCAAGAGCTGTTTGGCGCGGCGAAAGGGATCAAGACATTCGTCAAATTCAAGCAGCTGAACCCGGGGGCTTCTTTGAAAGCGTTCGGGGCCACTCTGAAAGTGACAAAGGCGGCGAAGATCGCCGGTGCCGTCGGTGCCGCCCTTGAGATCGGCATCTCGTTCGGGGTCTTTTTGTTTCAGATCATCTCTTCCAACGTAGCCGCCTTCAGCCTGGCATTCAATCAGGCGCTGGCCAATCTTGTAGGCACCATCGTCGTGGCGGTGCTGCTGCTAGCCCTGGCGGCGACCGGCGTGGGGGCGGTCATCGTGGCTATCATCGGGCTGATTGACGCCCTGATCGCGGTGTTCTGCGGCGCCTTCCCGCCTGAGGAGGGCTCGGTCGCTGAATGGGTCTGTAAGGGAATCACCGGCCTGCTGGGAGAACTGGTGGCCTTTCTCATTTACGATCAGACCGACATCGTGGACATCGACAACCCCGACCGGCTGCAGTTCACCGGCTTCAATCCCTACCTGCTGAACCCTGACGGCGGTTTCGCCGCCGGTGCCGGGGTTGGCGTTGAAGTCAGCCTGAAGAATACCGTCGAAACCCAATCGGCCGACGGCATCGGTATCTTCTACTGGTTCCAGTTCAATGAACGAAACACCCGAAAGGCATCCTTTATCTACGATGTGGTCAACGCCAAGGTAGAGGACGAGGACGATCAGATCCACAACAACGTCGAGCTGAACGATCATCCCTCTGAATGGCAGTGGATCCGGAGTGAAACGTACCAGATCAACCGCACCATCCTGGTCACCGACATCCTGCCAGCACTGGCACCGGTCAACGCTCCCCTGTCCGCGGGACAGCCCGTGACAAACAACAGAGCGGACCACAGTCAGATCCCGCTGGATTACAGCGGCAGCCGGGACGCCAACGCGCCTCTGGTGGTCAATGCCAGCAAGATTACGCTGCCGGGCGCCGGCATCAACCAGTCGGTTGCCGCTTTCCTGGCTGAAGGCCATGCCTCACCAGCCCAGGAATGTATCGTCTTCCCCAGGGTCTGCTGGATCAGCAGCAATGACAAATCCTCCTACAACGACCTGGGCATCGTGTTCGACGTGTTCCCAGCGGATCTGGACGGCTTCTTCACCCTGACATACAAAGGGGATGGACTGGCCTTGGCCTGGGGGCAGCAAGGTCAGCTGACCTTCCCAGTGCTGCGCGACGCCGACGGCGACGGCCTGCAAGTAGGCTTTGATCCGGACGACGCCGATCCCGACAGCGATAATGACGGGCTATCCGACCTGCGGGAAACGCAGCTGGGAACCGATCCCAACAAGAATGACGCGGATCAGGATGGGCTGTTCGACGGCCGGGAAATACAGCTAGGTACCGACCCGCTTCGGGCTGACAGCGACAGCGACGGGCTCAATGACGGCGACGAGATCGCCGGCTGGGAGATCACCTACAACTACGCTGGCGACAAGACCTGGGTCTGGTCCAACCCGTTGGACCCCGATGCCGACGGCGACCGGCTGTTCGACAGGCGGGAGAAAGCGCTGGGGTTCAGCCCATGGGTGGTCAGCGATCCGACGGTGCTGGCGTATCAGACCACGCTGCGAGAGAAAGATTCCCCGATTCTGCTGGTCAAGTTGGATGAGGTGGCCGGGTCCACTGTCTTTAGCGACAGCTCCAGCCCCAACAGCTTCATCACCGGCGGCTGCCAGGCAGAGAACTGCCCTATCCCGGGCATGAAGGGTGAAATCGGCAACGCTCCGGAGTTCGACGGCATCGACGATTTCATCTCCTTGGGAGATGTGCAGGGGATCGCGGATTTGGACGGCAGCCTGACCTTTGCCGCCTGGGTCAAGACCAATCGGGACAGCGTCGACCAGTACAGCGGCGTTCAGACCATCATGGCCAACTCCAACTATTACAATGACTTCGGGTATCGTTTTGCCCTCCACGGCGGCAACCCGCTGCTGTTCACCCCCCATGGGGAAGTGAACTTCCTGATATTCAGTGCTGACTACAGCTACAAGGTGCCGGCCGACACCTGGACTCATCTGGCGGTGACCCTGGCTCCATCAGCCGGCGGCCACACCGTCACCTTTTATGCTAACGCCGACGAGATCGGCCAAGAGGAATTCTCGGGAACCCTGGAACAGGCACTGCCCAACGAATTCCAGATCGGCGGCCTCTATAATCGCGCCCGGCAAGACTCTATAGCATACAATCCGATGCAGCTGTTTGACGGGCGTATCGATGAAGTAGCCGTCTTTGACCGGGCGCTGACCAGTTCGGAGATCCGCCAGCAGCTGATGCGGGGCTATTACAATCCCGATGACGGTGTTGTCAAGCCGGGCGAACTGCTTTCATACGAAACGGATGTGCGGAATCTGCTGCTTGGGCGCAACGTCGAAGGGCTGCTGGAGACGGAGCTGCCGCCGGTGCTGGCTGGTGATGTACCGCTGGAGAACTTCGTGCTTGGGGCAAACAACGCTGCAAGTACCCTGCCCAGCGATCTGAACCAGACCGTGGACCTGCTGGTGAATGCCAACGCGCCCTCTGGGGCGTATCAGATAACCCAAACGGTTGGGGCCATTGTTGACGTGCCGGTGATCCCGCTGGCGTCCAGAGACGCCAATCTGGTGCTCCAGGTCAAGGATCCCAGAACCTACAGCGGCTATTCATACCTCCAGGCGTCCGGCCCAAGCCTCAATTTGGACAACAGTGACTTCACGATCTCTCTCTGGATCAATCCATCAAACCCGGCTTCCTACAGGCAGGGCATCTTGGGCTGGAACAGCGGCGAGAACAGCAGCTACCCGTCCATCCAGATGGAGACTGACGGCAGGCTGACGCTGGCATGGGGCCCGACGCTGGGCCAAACTAAGAAAACCACAACCAGCCCAGTGCTGGCAAAGGATCAGTGGAACCACGTTGTTTTCAGCTACCAGGCCGGAATTACCAGGACGGCGACGGTATATGTAGACGGCGTCTACCGGCAGAATCTAGGCTTCAGCGCCAACCCGTCGGGCGGCGGCAGCTACCTGCAGATCGGACGCTCTTCTAACCTGGGCAAGCTCAACATCAGTCGGGTCTATGCCTCCTGCGAGGACGACGCCGGTGACGCCCGCTTTGATCTGACCTACAGCATGAAGAACGGCAGCTCCGGGATGCTCGCCGGCTGGAATGTTAGCTCCGATGGCCAGAACCTGACCCCTCCGGCGGGGGACACAGTCTTTGCCGAAAGCATGAGCATCGCCATGTGCGAAAATGACGACGACGACAGCTACCATGGCAGCTGTGACAGCAACGATGACGGCATGGGGTCGGTAAATTTCGACATCCACAACCCGGGCTACACGGCCACAAACAAGCTATTCTCCACAACACCCAGCGATCCGACCTGCGGCTTCTGGGATGGGTATGATGACACCGCCTATATGGATTTCGAGTTCAAAAACGATTCCGCCCCATTCACAGGCAGCCTGCGGGAAATCTTGATTTACAAACGGGCCTTGACACAGAACGAAGTCACTAATCTGTGGCAGAGTCAAGATGTGATTGCGCGGTACAAGCTGGACGAGCGCCCAGGCAGCAGCCAATTCACCGACGATGTCGGCGCCACTATGGGCTACTGCTGGGGCAATGACGCCTGCCCAGCAACGGGCGTCAAAGGACGAGAAAACGTCTCCGCCTACTTCGATGGTGTGAATGACGGAATCACCAGCTTTAATGCCGGCAGCCTGGTTGCTGACTACATGGACCGGGCCACTAGCTCAGTGACAGGCTATTCATTCGGCGCCTGGATTAAACCTGACCGGGACTTCACCGGATACGAGAACGTGGCCGGTTTCCAGGATGGCTACACGGCCGTGCTGGGCCCTTCCGTTGGCATTATTCCGGTGCCCAATAACAACCGCCTGTTCCAGGTTCAGTACCGGGATACCGGGCCCGGCGGAACGCGGATCTATACCGGCAACCAGGTGTACAGCCTGGAACAATGGCACCATCTGTTTGTCACCGTCATGCAGCGGCCTCCGAGCCAGCAGATCACCCAGGTGTACGTTGACGGCAGTCTGGACCAGCAGATCCTGACTAATTCCGGAAGTGACCAGTATCCCACCTACAACAGCTGGTTCTCAATTGGTCAAAGCTGGGTGAGCTTCGTTCCCACCAACTTCTTTGCCGGCCTTATTGATGATGTGTACATCGGAAAGGAGTTCATTATAGCGGACGAAGTCAGGAGCATCATGGGGTCGGTCCCGAAGGAGACCTGGCATATGGATGACCAGGTGCGCTTCCTGCAGATAGATGAGTTCTTCACGCCGCAGGTAGCAGAAGCATCGGGCGAATTCTCGGTTCGAGTCAATGGGGTCAAGATCATTGACGTGGTCGGCATGACAAACGGGAGCACCGTCGGCGGCGGCCGCTTCGCGGTTCCTGCCGAGGAGTTCGTGGTTGAAGTCTATGAAGACAACAATGAAGAAAGCGGCACCGCTGATACCCTGCTGGAGACGATGTACGTTCCCGCCGGCATTCTTCAAGGTACCGGCACCCGTTCATTCCAACGAGGTTCCAACCTGGCAGCCTTGAAATACGCTATCCTGGCTCCCGATCAGACCGTGTCCAACGAGTTCATGGATGGGCAGGTATACGGCTCCATGAAATTCGACGGCGTCGATGACTCTCTTCGGGTCGCCGATGCCCACAGCCTCCACCTTCTCCAGGGGAATTTCACATTGTCCACCTGGGTCCTGGGCAGAGAGCTGACCTCCGGGAGTGGTGATGTTTGGCGGGCCATCCTGGGTACCCCCAATTCTGTCCCATACTTCTTCTTGGGTACCAGAAACGGCCACCCGGCTGCTTCTTTCGATCTGAATGGTACGACCAGCTACGTCGTCACGGACGACCCCATTCCTCCGGAACTGTGGACCCATATCGCCTTCCGGCGAGCAGGCAGCGTGTTTACCATCTTCGTCAACGGCACTGCCGTCAAGACCGGCACCTTCAACAGCGCCGCGGTGAACGACCGGATTCCGGTGACAATAGGCGCCTGGCACGGCAGTTACTTGTGGGAGGGCCGGCTGGATGAACTGGCGATCTACTCCCGGGCACTGCTGGATGAAGAATTGATCAACGTCTACAACTACCAGGTAACCTGGTTGGACGAACAGCGCGTGTCACCGTTCAAGGTCGACAACGGGCTGCCCACTGGCGCGCTGGTGGATCTGCCCGCTTACCTGCCTATGACCCCGAGCACCTTGTTGATCTCGGCGTCCGATGAGGAATCGTCGGTGGCCGCTGCCCGGCTGACTGGCTACCATTGGCCCAGCCCCACCGGCTATGACGGGGAGTACAGCATCAAAGATTACGGCGCTCCCTGCCAGGACGCTGCCGCCGGGGTAGCGTTCTGTCCTATCTTCGATCCGCCGGTCGAGGGTCAATATCAGCTTTACGTCCGGGTGGTGGACAGCGTTGGCAACTACCAGACCGGCCTGTACCAGGGATTGGTTACGGCGGACGGATCTGCACCCGTGGTCACCCTGGATCCGCTGCCGGCGACGCCGTTCGCGGCAACCCCGGACGAGGGTGAAGCGGCCTCCTGGCGCATCAGCCTGTCCGGCGACGCCGCCGATCCCGAGATTAAGTCAGCGGAGTTCGCCACCAACGGCTATGTGCCCGGCAGCGGTGTCGCGACCCTCGCTGTCACTGTTTATGATGCCAACGGCATCCCGGTTGGAGAACCAGCCAGCCAGCTGGCGTCGGTGAGCGGAGAACGGTTCTCCATTGAGTACCAGATCAAGGCGGACAATCCCACAGGGGTCTACACGGCCGAATTCGTGGCCATTGACGGCGTGGGCAACCAGTCCGCCACCGTCTCCAACCCCTTTAATGTGGACGCCACCGATCCGGAATCGACGGTCAGCAGCCTGACGGCGCCATTGGCCGGCCTGAACCGGTTCAGCAACCTGGCCGCAGCGGCGGCGGCCGTGCCGCCTCTTCTGGGCAGCAGCACGGTAATCACCGGCGTGGTCAGCGATACCCCGTCGACTGCTGAAACACAGCTGGCAGTCTCCGGCATTCAGTCAGTTCAGCTGGCGGTGGAGCCGCTGTTCTCCCAGGGCTCGCCTTTCGTCAACCGCGGGCTGCCGGCGGGCACTCAGCTCTATCTACCCTTTGACAAGAGCGATCCAACCCAGGTGGTCACGGCGACCGAGGTGTACCATGACCTGGCGACCGGCAAGACGGGCAGCTGCAGCGGCGCTCTTTGTCCTATCGGCGGCATCAACGCCCGCAGCGGGCAGGCAGTGCGGTTCGACGGAGTTGATGATGTGATCACCGTGGACCATGCCGCCGGCATTAACGATCTAACCA
>JAHEEY010000119.1 GCA_024640485.1 Chloroflexota bacterium
TACGCTTAACGCTAAAATCGGATGAACAGCCAGATAGTGGCCAGCCCTACGGTAATAAACAGGGCGGGCAATCCTTTCTTCAAGAAGTACATGTAGGTGATGGACGAACCGGCACGTTCGGCGATACCGGCGGTGACCATATTGGCCGACGCGCCGATGAGGGAACCGTTCCCCCCCATGGCCGAGCCCACCGAGAGGCAGTAGAACAGCACCTTGCTGCTGGCCCCGGGGATGCTGCCCGACAGATAACCGATAACCGGCAGCATTGCTGCCGTGAAGGGGATATTGGCGATCACCGTAGAAAGCAGCGCGCTGAGCCAGATGACCGCCAGCATCGCCAGCGACAAATTCTCGCCAACAAAACGGCCGATCCCGGAGGCGATATAGCTGATCAGCCCGACTTCCTGGATCGCCCCCACGCTGATGAAAAGGGTCATAAAGAAGACCAGGGTGGTCCAGTCTACCGCTTCGATCATCTCTTCAATATCCGGTTTTATCCACAGGAGCAGCGCCGTGGCCCCCATGACCGCCGTTACCGACGGCAGCAGATGCACTTTTTCGCCCAACACAAACAGCAGGATCATCGCCGCGCCCACCACCCCCGCTTTCTTGAGGTGATCCATCTCGGTGATACGCCCCCGTTCGGCCAGACGCTGCAGCAGAACTTCAGAAATACCCGCGCCGCCATCCGACGGCCGAAGTTCGTGCCGGAAGATGAACAAGTTGTAAGCTACCAGGCCAACCAAGGCCACAATCACCCCAGGGGTCAGATTGATCAGAAAATCATTGAAGCCAATCCCGCCGTAAGAGCCAATGAGAATGTTGGTCGGGGTGCCCACCAGGGTGCTGATGCCGACCACATTGGAGGCCATCACTTCCGGCATCAGCAGCGCCAGCGGGTTGATCCCCAAACTGAGGGCGATCCGGATGGTAACTGGGGTCATCAGCAGCATGGTGGTTACGTTATCCAGAAAGGCGGAAGCGACACCGGTGACCACCATCAAGATGACCACCAGCAGCCAGGTCCGGCCGCCAGACAGCCGGTAGGCCATGTAGGCGGCATACTGGAAAACGCCGGTGCGTTCGACGACGGCGATCACAATCATCATCCCCATGATTAGAAAAATGACGTTCCAATCGATGTAGCGCAGCGCGTCCTCAAACTGGAATATATAGAGTCCTTCGTATAACGGTGTTCCCAGATAGCTGACCGCGAAGATGAGCGAGGTTCCCAGCAAGGCCGCCAGGGTATTGTGCAGCTTGCCCATGGCGATCAGGGCCAGCATACCTACAAAGACAGCAGCTGCGATCCAGAAGCCTGGGGTGATATGCCGTTCCAGAGTGATGATTGGGGTGTGCAGCAGGTTGCTTTGCCGCAGGCTTTCGATATCGCGATCTTTCAGCTCATAAGTCATCTCGCTGAAATGATGCCGCTCAATATGAAGGCTGATTTGATCGGGGATGGGGTCGCCGGACACCAGAAGGAGGGTGTACCGGCCGTCTTCCTGAGTGACCGCCTCAGCCAGGACATCCTCCCCGGAATACGCCGTAATCAGGGCGTCGAAAACAGGCTGCTCCTGGGTATCCCGAATGCGGCCGGTGAGCAGTGGGGAGATGCCGGCCCCCTGTGCTTGTGTCCCTTCAATTGCCACCCAGGGCCAGAGAAGCACTGCTAACAGCGCAAGCAGGGGCAGGCGGAAACCGGATGGTCGCCTGCCGATTACAGATGACAGAATCCAGCGCAATCCGTTCATTGCTCTGCTTCTCCTGGGTAAATCACTTGGGCCCCAGTTTCTCGCTCGATATGAGCTCCGAACTGATCAAGCTGCTCGTGGGTGAAGACATTTTGCTCTATGGCCTCTCTAGGACGGCCTAGAACCACGTAATCAGCGGTGACCTCGTGGCACAAGTCAACGATCTCATCACCCACCACGTGCCCTTCCCGGATGACCCCTTCAGCGGTCACCCCTTGTCGGGCCGCCTGATCCTGGGCCGCCAGCAAGATGAACTCACCCAGCTCTTGCATCTCCTCGGAGATAGTTTGGGTGCGGGATTGGCTGCCCTTCTTCAAAAAATCCAGGTTGAGCACATACAAGAAGTAGATAGGCAGCTTCGTGGCAATCGCCGTACCAATTGCCTGGTTAATGGTGGGTTGGCTGGAAGCGCCGCCCCGAATCGCGCAAACAATGCCGCTCATTTTTCCTCCCATGGTTACAAAGCAAAGGAGTCATGCGTGACCTCAAATGCTTATCCAATCGCCCGCTCCAACTGCTCTAGCTCACTCCGCTGCTCACCAGCATCCCCCACGGATCCATCCTGACGCAGAGTCACGCAGACACGACCTCATTCAATTGTTAATGAAAACTACAGCGAATCTGTTTGACAGAACCACTGCCGTCGAGACCACTGCCGTCGAGCCCTCAAACTCAACAGGCGGTTAGGCTAAGGCACTTTCCTCACCAGAGTCGCGTACAAAAACGCACGAGCCGTCAACAATATCCACGATACGCCGGTTGAAGTTCATGTCCAGCTCTTTAGGCAAGCCGATAATCGTCAAGTCGGCCCGAGGCGCATTGGCCAACGCTTCCTCAAAGGGGCTCAGCAATATGGCGGTCTGTGTATTGCTCGGCAGCCGGCCCAGCACCATCAGTTCGTCCAGCAAATTGACCGCTTTCCGTTGGGACTCCTCATCGGCAACCGCCATGCACAGGTTGATACGGCCGTGCCAATTCCGCTGCAGCTGCAGGGCCAACAATATCGATAGGTCATTTGCACCTGCCTGCGCCGTAAACGTCCAATCCGGTGGCGGCGAAGTCCACACATTGATCACCTGTTCTCGGCCCATGTCGTTGATAGGGTGCCTGGCCAGCATCACAATGCCCATACGGTAGGCGGCAGTACGATCTATCAGCTGCCGCAGCTCCCGCAGCTTGCTGTCCCGACGCAGGTGCAGAAAAAGCAGATTGGGCCGGAAAAAGGCGCGGCGCAGCACTTGCGTCGCCGAGCGTACCCCATTGATAAAATCATCATCTTCCAACAGGGTTGTCTGGGCGCTGATCCCATCATCCAGAAAAGCCTGGGTAAACAGCTCTAGATCATCCAGCTTGTGCTCAGCGTCAGCCGGGTAGATACCCAATGAATTGACCGCCCCCTGCGGCTGCGTCAAGGCTCTTAGGAAGCGGTAGCTGCCGTTCAACTCACCAACAGCTGCCACCGGAGCCAGCACCGACGGCTTCCAGGCTCGCTCTGGGGCCGACGGCATCTTGATCGCCTTGTTCGCCGCCCATTCCGCAATGGTGATGAACAGGCCGCTGCGAACATCATCGCTGCTTTCACCAACCAATACCCGCCGCGCCAGGAACAAGTAAAGGGCCACCACCAACGCCACCGCGATGATGCTAAAAATCGGGTTGATCAGGAACATCACCGACAAACTGCCCATCATGCCGATAAACGGCACCACCCGCGGCACCCGAAAAGTGGGCCGGAAGCTGACCATGTTCAACATTTGCTCGATAAAGACCACCACATTCAACATCCCGTAAGTGATGATGAAAAACATGGAGATGACCCCGGCGATGGCGTTTAGCCCACCACCACCCAGCGCCAGCAGCAGTGCCACCAGGCCGATCACCCCATTGGCAATCATCGCCGGCCGCGGCTCGCCATTCTCTGTTTCCCCCGCCAAAATGTGACTGTACGGCAGCAGCTTATTGACGGCCAATGCCTGCATCACCCGGGGCGCTGCCACCAGCGACCCCAACGCCGAAGAAAACGTGGCCCCCAGAACACCCGCCAGGATCGCCCATCCCCAATATGCTTTGTCGACCATGATCGTTTCAGTGGTCAGCAGTTCGTCGGGGGAGGCGGCGCTAGACAACCAGAAAACTAGCACCAGGTAGACGATCAGCGTCAAGGCAATGGCACTCATGGTACCTCGGGGCAAGCTTTCCCGTGGTTTTTCCAGAGAGCCGCTCATGCTGATACCCGCCATGATGCCGGTTACCGCTGGGAAGAAGATGGCAAAGGTCGTCCAGAAATCCCATTTGCCGAACTCGCCCCACAGCACCGGTGTCTGGGTCAAACCAACCCGTCCGCCGATAGCAAAGCTGCCCAGAAAAACAGAAAAAAGTGAGAACCCGACGATCGCCAGGATGAAAAATTGGATTCGGAAGGCGAAGCTGGTGCTGATGTAGGCCACGGCAAACACCAGCACAAAAGCGAGGATACTGACAATCTGGTAATTGTGGCTGGGGAAGATGCGCAGCCAGCCTTCGGCAAAAGCCAAGACGTAGAGGGCTACCGAAATGCCCTGCGCTAAAAACAGGGGTACGCCGATGGCGCCGCCAACTTCCACCCCCAGCGCTTTGGAGATGATCGCAAACGCGCCGCCGGCGCCTACGCGGGTGTTGGTAGAAATAGAGGAGACTGACAACCCGGTGCTCACGGTGATCACATGGGCCAACACGATGATCAGGATGGCGCCGACAAGTCCGGCGTTGCCCACAACCTGCCCCAGCCGCAGGTACATGATGGCACCCAGAATGGTCAGCACGGTAGGCGTAAACACCCCGGCGAATGTACCGAATTTCTGCTCCCCTTCCTGCTTGGAAGCCCGTTCCTGTACTTTGGAAATTCCCGTTTGAAGTTTGTTTAGCATGATGATCGCCCTCAATTTTGGTCCGCTTTCTTCTGCATCTAGGCAGGTTGGCTCACACAGGAATCCAATCTCTTGCTCCATACTCGAGAACGGCTCTGGTCGGAAGTCGCCCCAAGCCCTCCCAGCACCCGCTGTATTTTCAGCCTACAGCCGGGTTTGGATTCAATCCACCAACTTCTACACGATCATCATTGTAACAAAAAGGATCGCTTTTAGGGGGAACTGTCATCACACAGTAATGCTTACCGTGACAGCCGCATCCAACCTCACCGACAGGCCCCTCTCGATTCGGTGGCGTAGAAACCATAATTGAGGTATGATTGAGCCTGCTCCCCATAAGAATGATGACATGTTTATCGCCTTAAAGGCTCTTGTTCGCCATCGCATTAGTTGGAGCAGGATCGTCTTTTGCTTACAAGCCCGACGGCGGTTGCTACGGCGATAATCCACCTCAATAACCATTTTCATTCCTATTTGTGGGCCAACAGATAACCACTATCCTCGCTCTTTCCGGTGAAGTCAGGAGCGTAGGGCGTCCTTTCTTCAGCGTCTGCGCATAATCGCGCGGCACCCTCGCCTGTTCCCCATACCAGGCAGGAATCAACTGACAAACGGTTCACAGACAAGGAGGTTTTCAGCTGGCCCATCTTTCATGAGAGCATTCCCGGCACCGCCTCTGGCATATACCCCAACGCTGATATGTACTCCAAGGGATCTGCTGTCGGGCGACCGCCTCTCAAGGAGCTGCCTTCAACCAGCAGCATCACGATCAGTCAGGGTTTTCAGCTGGACACCCGCTCCACAGATTTCGGGACGGGACAATCTAGCCACCTTATGAACCCTGACAGGAAAGTTGACGGATCATTCAAAACGAAACGTATCACTTCTTTTCTCAGGTTTCTTCAAGGAACAACCAATGATAAACACCTTCTATTTTGAGCTGCTGTTTGACTTCTATCTGCTGCTGCTCCTCGCCGCTTGGGCCAAAAGGCACGCGGCAGTGCAGCCGCAGGTACTGCTGAGGAGGATTTCATGACACAAGTAACGCAAGCGTATTCAAAAGGCGATTGGATCGTCCATCGACATCATGGGGTAGGGCAGATCAAAGGCAACAAGGTGATGCACATTGGCGAGCAGGAAAACACCTACTGCAAGATACAGACCCGCGACAGCACCATTTGGGTACCAACCGAAAAGCTGGACGGGGACTGGCTGCGACCGCTTGCCTCTCCTGATGAAATTGAGGAAGCGCTGGAAGTCCTGCAGTCTCCCCCCCATGAAATGGATGCCGATCCCGTCAAGCGCAAGAATCGGATCAGCAAAATCAAACCGGCTAACTCACCTGCCGACATCGCCGAGATTTTGCGTGATTTGTGGGTGCATAAGAAAAGCAGGAAATCGATCCCCCCGCTCGAAGTGGAAGCGCTGCATTACTTTACCGATCTTTTCCTGTCTGAATGGTCTCGGTGTATGAAGATGGAGGTAGGCGTCGCCCGAAAGAAACTCTTCGCCATGCTGGCACAGGCTTGATCCCAACGTTTAGTCAGCCAGCAAAGCCTGGTCAGGCCGTTTCCGCGGCCCCACAATCACTGTCGCAGCGCAAACATAGAAAATGGAAGGGGACGCCTTGGCAAACTATACGCTGTTAGCAGAAGATGCTATCCAAGAAATCGCCAGCCGGTATGACTTGGCTGTACGCGCATTTGAACCCATCGAAGGGGGCGCCGGCAACTCCAGTTTCCGGCTGCATACTCAGCGGGGCAGCTTTGTCCTGACAGTCTGTGATGAGAAAACAATCCCCTATGCCACCAAACTGGGAAGATTGCTCCATCTGCTGGCCGAGCATAGGTTTCCCACGACTAATCCCGTATCCGCTGTCTCCGGCAGGACGATCACCATCTATCGGGAAAAGCCAGTGTTGATGAAAGCGTATATCGAGGGAGAAGTGCATCAAGAGCTGGACACCGCCATGCTGCGCCAGGTCGGCGCTGCCATGGCCAGGCTGCACCATCTGCCAACCCCCGATTTTCTACCGGACGAACACGCCTACGGCCGGCAAACTTTTTCGAACGCCTTTGATCGAAATATCGATCCGGCCTACGAGTCCTGGCTGGAGGAGCAAGCCGCTTATCTTGAACGTCACATCCCACCGGATCTGCCTTCCGGGCTGATCCACGGTGATCTGTTCTTTGACAATGTCTTGTTTGAGAATGGGGAATTCAAGGCCATAATCGACTTCGAAGAAGCGTGCCGCTATTACAATTGCTTTGACCTGGGCATGGGTGTTGTCGGCTTGTGTAAGGAAGGGGATACGCTTTCTCTAGACAAAGCGGGCGCCCTGGTGGCCGGGTACCAGCGGGCCCGTAAGTTAGAACGGCGGGAAAAGCGGGCACTGCAGCTGTTTGTGGAATACGCCGCCACTGCCACCTCTTATTGGCGCTTCTGGAAATACCACCTCCAGACGCCCCTGCCGAAAAAGGCGGGAAAACATTGGCAGATGGTGCGCCGTGCCGAAAGGATAAGATCGATCCCCAGCACGAAATTCATGGCGGCGGTCTTCGTTTGATGCCCCGAAATCGGGTCGCGGCAGCCGGTCGATGGACGCCGAGGTTGTCCTCAGCCGGGGGCCGGCACTTCTAACAACACTTGCCGGGTAAAAGATGACAGAGATAAAAGTAACTTTCCACAATCACATAGAGATCGAGGTTCAGGCGCAGATTTTCAAGGGACGCACCCTGGTCAGCACCTGTGTCGCCAGCCCCGGCGCCACCAGTACCTTGCTGGCCCCCGACGCCGCGTATGATATCTATCTCAAAAACGCCGTTACCGGCTGGGAAATCTGCCACAAACTGAACTGCGAGGCCGCATCCATCACCCTGAGGAAGCACAAAGGGCGATATACGGTTGTTTCGGGTTCAACCCTATCACCGACCGTTTGAGTATCATTTGTGAGTCTCTACCATCATTCCATTGTTGAGAGGAGCCAGCACATGAGTGACCAAGCATCGCTAATTAGCAACGCGTTTCAAACATTTATGTCGGAGGCCCCCCGGCACGCTCAGGCCTGGGGAGCGATGGTTCAAGGGCTGGCCAACGTCACCGCCTTGGATAAGAAGACATCAGCCCTGGCCTATTTGGCGGTATTGGCGGCGCTGCGTCTGGAAAGCGGCATCCCTTTCCACGTTCAGGCCGCCAAACAGAGCGGCGCTTCTCGTGAGGAAGTCATCAGCGCCGTCCTCGTCGGCTTGCCGGCCGCCGGCCACAGTGTGACCCAGACCCTGCCGGCGGCAGTTGCCGCCTATGATGCCGGATAAGGCATAGAAATTGATCGCCAGAAGGATCGCTGCCGCCAATTTGGTGTTAGAATATGGTGGAGTTGAAAAGGTTTGGCGGCACCGCTGTCAGAATTTCGGCCGGCCGATCCTTCTATTTAGTTAGCTGCGAAAATTTTCCGTACATTCAGACAAAGGAGAACTATTAGATGGCTAGACAGACGAATACATCCATTGCCAGAGACAAGAAATATGCCGGACTCAAGCGCTTTAACCTGATTATGGGTATCTTGCACCTGATCCAGGGGCTGTTCATGATTCTGGTGAGCAATGACACCACTTACCCAATCTTCACCAATTATCTCACCTTCAACGTCGACACTCGCTCGCTCGCCCCAGATCCAACGCTCTTCTACGAGCTGCGCTTCGGCCCCGCCGTAGCCCTCTTTCTGCTTATCTCCGCCGTGGCCCATTTTTACCTGTCCACCGTCGGCTACCAGGGCTACATCAAGAACCTGAGCAAGGGGATGAACCCGACACGCTTCTATGAGTATGCCCTCAGCTCTTCCCTGATGATCGTGCTCATCGGCATGCTTTCCGGATTGTGGGATCTGGGTGCCATCATCCTTATCTTCGGCCTCAATGCCATGATGAATCTGTTCGGCATCATGATGGAGTTTCACAACCAGGGGACCAAGAAGACCGACTGGACCGCCTTCACCTACGGCTCCATTGCCGGCATCATTCCCTGGATCGTCATCTTCCTCTTCTTCATCGGCTCGGTCAGCTCCGGCGATGCCAAACCGCCCGCTTTCGTATACGCCATTATTCCTACCCTGTTCGTCTTCTTCAATATTTTCGCCATCAATATGGTGCTTCAATATAAGAAGGTGGGCCGTTGGAAGGATTACCTCTTCGGCGAGCGCGTTTACATCATCCTGAGCCTGACATCGAAATCGATCCTGGCCTGGCTGATATTCGCCGGCACCCTGGCGCCCGTCTAACCGCCGCTTTTAAGAAAATACCCGTGCAGATCTTATTGACAAGGTCTGCACGGGTTGTCGCCGTCTCAGGGTCAACCCTATTTCAGCTTCCCGCAGCATCGGCGGCCGCGATGCCGTCCACCGCCAACGAGCCGAGTTTCGAGCCATCCACCCCACCCTTCATTTAGGATCTGCTGAGCCAGCCGACAGTCGTTTCACCACTCCTCCAACCGATCTGTCGGCTTACGACACCCTTTATCAACCCAATGTCGGGTGAATGTCGTCCTTACGACGTTGTGATCCCCTCGATTCCTTTTTACACTGTGGGAAATTCGTTTGAAGGAGTGGCACAAAAATGAACCAACCTGATATTGGACTAAAAGTATCCGAACTGCGGCGTGAAAAGGGCTTGACTCAAGAGCAGCTAGCCGATCACTGTGAGGTCAGCGTCCGCACCATCCAGCGCATCGAAAGCGGTGAAGTAGACCCTCGCACCCACACCCTCACCATGCTGAGCAAAGCGCTGGACTTTAACTTTGAAGAAGACCCCACGCATAATGAGAATTTGTGGCTGGCGGCCCTGCACTTAAGCAGCGTTTTCTCTATCCCGATTATCCCGCTGATGCTCTGGTCTTGGAAGAAAACCCAGAGCTTCAAGATTGACACCCAGGGACGGCAGGTGCTCAACTTCCAGATCACCACCACCATGACCCTCTTCGCCTCCGTATTCGTCCTCATTATCGTACCCATCGTGATGGGCCTGATGGACGATGCCGGGATAGTGTCATCGCAAAGCCGCTACTTTGTAATATTGATCTTATGTGTGCCCTTGCCCCTGATCCTCACCGGCATCTTCTGCACCTTCCAAGGCATCCTGAACGCGGTACGGGCGCTGACAGACAAACCTATCCACTACGCCCTGGCGATCCCCTTTATCAAATAGACCGCAACGGGGGCAGTCACTCTCTTGTTGACTGCCCCCGAAAATGGCGACGTTAAACCTATTCGTCCGAATCTATCCTTTCACACAAACAGCAGCCAAGCTCTAGTCCGTTCCCCCTCAAGACGCCCGCTTAGCCTGTTCCAATTTCTGCAAAACCGCTTCCCTCGTCGGCAGTGACGGCTGCGCCCCCGCCTTGGTGACCGCCAGCGCCCCCGTGGCGTTCCCCATCGTTATCGCCTCCAGCATAGAAGCCCCCTCCGCGATCGCCGTGGCGAATCCGCCGACAAAAGCGTCCCCCGCAGCGGTGCTATCTACCACGCGATCCACCGTCAAAGCCGGCAGATGGATCGTCTCATCCGCCTGGGTCAGCAATGCCCCCCGTTCGCCCAGGGTGAGGATCACCGTACCCACGCCCGTCTGGCGAAGATAGGCCGCTGCCGCCTCGATCTCTTCCCGGCTGCCCACCGGCAGCCCGGTCAAAGTTTCCGTCTCGCTTTCATTAGGAATAAGGATATCGACCAGCGCCAGCAGTTCCGGCGGCAGCGGCTGCGCCGGCGCCGGGTTGAGAATCACCGTCACCCCGGCGTCATGGGCGATTTGAGCCGCCCGCTGCACCGTCGCCAACGGCGATTCCAGCTGCAGCAGCAGCACCCTGGCCGATTCAATCACTTCTGCCGCCGCCTCAACATCGGCAGGGGAGAGGGCCGCGTTCGCCCCCGGTGCCACCACAATGATATTCTGCCCATCGGCATCCACCACAATCAGGGCCACCCCCGAAGCGCCGGGGACCGCGGTGACAAACCGCAGGTCAATGCCATCTGCCGACAGATTCGCCTGCAGTTGGGTGGCGAACAGATCGGACCCCACGTGGCCGACCATACTCACCTGCGCCCCCATGCGGGCAGCCGCCACCGCCTGATTGGCTCCTTTGCCGCCAGGAGCCGTCTCCAAATCGCCGCCGATCACCGTTTCTCCCGGAATCGGGATCTTGGAGGCACGGGTGATTAGATCCATATTCAGACTGCCCACAACCGTAATTCGTGCCTTCATCGCATCCTCTTTAGTTGGTTTCACCTTCCTACCACCGCACCGTCAGCATCAAATAGGATGCCCATCCATCGCAACTGGCTTCGTATAGTATATCAGTCTATCCAGCAAACAACAGCACAACCCCAAAATAAGGTCGGCGCTGACCGCTAACTCAATTTATCCTTCCTTTTTCTTTTGTCAATCAGGTCAGCAGGT
>JAHEEY010000541.1 GCA_024640485.1 Chloroflexota bacterium
CGGCGATCTGGCCTCCATCGGCATCGCCGAGGTGATCCACGCCGCTGTCCGAGGCGAGAAGATCACCGTGATCTTCATCAACAACGCCATATACGGCATGACCGGGGGGCAGATGGCCCCAACCAGCCTTATCGGCCAGAAGACGACCTCTTCCCCACTGGGCCGTTCCATTCCCGCCAACGGCTACCCAATCCGTATCGCTGAGCTGCTGGCTTCTCTGCCGGGCACGGTCTACAGCGCCCGTCGCAGCCTGCATGATGCCCGCCATATCATCCAGGCCAAGAAAGCGATTACCACCGCCTTTAGGACCCAAATCGAGGGGCTGGGATTCAGCATCGTGGAGCTGCTTTCCTCCTGCCCCACCAACTGGAAGATGTCACCGGCTGACGCCCTGGACTGGATCGCGGAGAACATGGTCCCCCAATACCCCCTGGGTGATTACAAACTCCCCGATTCCTTGAAAAAGGATCAGCATCAGCAGACAATATGATCGTGATCAACCGTCATGCCCCCACGATGTCTGGCCTTTCAGATCGCGTGAATTCTTAGGAGTTTCTTGATGATCCCCGAACGGATGAGTGAGTTCTTACATAGCGTCCTGCCCACACGAACCTGGGAGAGCCGGCTGCAGCGGGAAGGCTCGCGGGCCTACATGGAGTTTGGCCCCCTGGATGTCGACCGGCTGCAGCGGCTGGGCATCGAGGTCGACAGCCTGGGACCCTATCTGGTGGTCTGCATGTGGGATGAAGAAAGCCCGGTGGAGATCGGCGGCTACCTGGTAGTGGACAACCTCTCCATGGGGCGGCCTTCTATGGGGGGCATCCGTATGCTGCCGTCGGTCACCCCAGAAGCGATCCACAATTTGGCCCGGGGGATGACCCTGAAAAACGCGGCTGCCGACCTGCCCTACGGCGGCGGCAAGAGCGGCATTGTGGCCCCGGCGAAGATGACCGCTGATGAACGAGAGCTGATTATCCGCGGCTTCGCCAAACTGATTAACCGCTACCAGGACATCTATCTGCCCGGCCCAGATGTGGGCACCAACGACAAAGATATGCGCACCATCGCCATCGAGAATGGGCTGAACTGCGCCCTGTCGAAGACCGCCGACATGGGCGGCAACCGGATTGACCAGCTGGGCAGCGCCGCCCGCGGCGTAGTGGTAGCCATCGACACGCTTCTGCAGGAGATGGGCCGGCTGCGGATACTGCCCCAGTTCACCAACCTTCAGATACCCTCGCGCCGTGAGCTTTCCATCTTGATCCAGGGCTTCGGCGCCGTGGGCACCCACGTGGCCCGGATATTGACCGAAGGCCAGGGGGACGACGCCCCGTTGATCACCGGCATCAGTGATGTTTCCGGCTACATTTACAATCAGGCAGGGCTGCCGGTAGAGGAGCTGTTAGCGGCCCAGGCGGACCACGGCGCCGTCGCTTATCCCTACTTCCGGGACAACTTCGCCGGCAGTGACAACGCGGACACAAAATTCTCCAACCAGGCCAACGATCTACTGCGGGAGTCAGCCTTCTGCATGGTGCCGGCGGCGCCCATCGCCAACTATCTGGATGTCGACAGCGGCTCCAATCCATCGATGACTGTCCACCAGATGGGCGATTGGTCGATGATCGTTGAGGGCGCCAACACCTATTCACCAGATCCCGCCAGGAAAGCGGCCCGGGCCCGGATGGAACGGACCGTCTACTGGCAGAAAGGGGTGCTGATCGCCACCGATTTCCTGGTGAATTCCGGCGGCGTGATCTATGCCGCTCAGGAGCATCTGATCAAAGCGCCGGAACATCTGAAGATCCCGGATGAGATGCTGGGCGACCATGAAGCCGTTGGCGCCTGGTTGGATGAACGGCAGGAAGAGTTCACCGCCCTGGCGGAGCAGCGCCGTCTCTCAGGTGAGAAGCAGCTGCGCCAGGTGATCAGCCGCAATATGAAGGAGCTGATCGACATGCTGGTCGCCGATCCCGACCTGCTGCCCTGCGAGGCGGCGGAACGGATCGGGGTCAACCGGATCGCCACCAGCGAGTCCGGGCGCACCGTCGCCGACGTGATGGAACCAATCCCGACCATCCCGGCAGCGAAGTCGGTGCGCGAAGCGGCCCAACTGCTGATCACCGAGAAATGGTCGATGCTGGCGGTCGTGGACGAAGACGGCGTCATAACCGGTGTGGTCACCTCCTGGGATATCGCCCGGGCCTCCGCCACCGCCTCCGCCAGCGAAATACCGGTGACTGAAATCATGACCAAGAATGTGATCACCGCCACACCGGGCGACAGCATCCTGGACGTGGTACGCAAACTTGAGCTGCACGAAATTTCGGCGATGCCGGTGGTTTCCGACGGCGAGGTAGCCGGCATGATCAGCAGCGATATATTGGCCCAGCGCACGCTCTACCGGCTGCTGCAGGCACAATCGTGAACGCCGCCCGGCTGCGTTTCCGGCAGCCGGCAGCGAAGGAATAGATCAATGGAGCGTTCAATCATCATCTCAGGCTTCGGCGGGCAAGGTGTCTTGTTCGCCGGACAGCTGCTGGCCTACGCCGCAATGGACAGCGGCCTGCATGTCACCTGGATCCCGTCATACGGCCCGGAAATGCGCGGCGGCACCGCCAACTGCACCGTGATCATCGGCGATGAGCCCATTGGGGCGCCGACGGTGGCCCATCCCGACATTGCCGTGGCCTTGAATCAGCCCTCCATGGACAAATACCTGCCGCTGGTCAAGCCGGACGGGCTGCTGATCGTCAACAGCTCGCTGGTCACTACCGGGCCCACTCGCGGCGACATCCGCACCGTGATGATCAAGGCCAACGAGATCGCCGAGCGGCACGGCTCCGTGCAGATGGCCAATATGGCTGCCGTCGGCTGCATGCTCTGGCATCTGCCCGTCCTGTCGCTGGACGCCTTGGCGGCGGCGCTTCGGAACCACCTCCCTCAAAGCAAGGCGCATCTGCTGGAGGCCAATATCCAGGTCCTGCGCCACGCCAGCCAGGAGCCGCTAGCGGTTCAATGAGACCAGCCGGAAGGGAATGCCGGCCGCTGGTGTTCCCTTCCCAACCCCCTGGTCCCTGACATTCTTCCCCCAGATCAACCGCGGCTCTTCGCCTTGTTTTCTATTGCCCAAATGCGCAAAACGCATTATCCTGATGGCTATGAAAGTGACCGTCAA
>JAHEEY010000542.1 GCA_024640485.1 Chloroflexota bacterium
GCAGCAGAAGAGCGTAACCCTGTTGAAGAATGCCGACCTGGGCGACGGAAAAGCGCTGCCCTTGGCGGGCCGCCCCAAGCTGTACATCGAGAACATCGCCCCAGAGACCGCCCAAAGATACGGCGACATCGTGGGCAGGCCGGATGAGGCTGATTTCGCCATCCTTCGGCTTTCCACCCCCTACGATCCACCGCGCAGCAGCAACTTCCTGGAAAATTTCTTCCACCAAGGGGATCTGGCCTTCAAGGAGGCGGAGAAAGCGCGCATTCTCAGCATCGCCAAGCAAACGCCAACCATTATCGACATTTATCTGGACCGAGCGGCAGTTATCCCGGAGATTGCAGAAGCGTGCGCCGGCCTTTTCGCCACCTTCAGCGTGGCCGATGAGGTGATTTTGGACGCTATCTTCGGCAAGTTCAACCCAGACGGCAAGCTGCCGATTGAGCTGCCTTCCTCCATGGCTGCCGTTCGCGCCCAGAGAGAAGATATGCCGCATGACTCCGAAGCGCCGCTTTATCCGTTTGGGTTCGGTTTGCGGTACTAAACGGTGGCTGAGCAGCATCCATGAGCGGCACCAGGGTTAGTTCTGTCGCAAGAAGTCAGCCAGGACGTCGTTGAATTCCTGCGGCCGTTCCATGGTGACCGCGTGCCGTGCGTCTTTGATGACGGCCATCTCAGCGTTGGCCATCCTGGCCACATATTTTTCCTTCATAGCCAGCGGGGTGTAATCCTGGTCTGAGGCGATAAAGAGCGTCGGGCAGCTGATGGTATCCAGCCGGTCCGCCACGCTCCAACCGATCAGGGCGCTCATCGCAGCCCGATAGGCCCGGGGATCATTCTCCGACCAGCGTTGGATGAACATCTCCCGGATCCCCTTATGCTGGGGCTTGGGGAACAGCCGTTCGCTGAGCACTTCGCCCATCCTGCGCATCCCCAGCAGCCGGACGATCAGGAATCTCTGCCAGACTCCCAGCCGATCTTTGAAGGTACTCACCACTAGTTCAGGGCCGCTGTTGACGATCACCAAACTTTTGACTAGATCAGGCCGCAGCACCGCCAGCTGGAAAGCGATCATGCCCCCCATCGAAATGCCCACAATGTGAGCAGCGGAGATGCTGAGGTGGTCAAGCAGCGCCGCCAGGTCTTGGGCGAATTGGACCACTGTGTACCGGCCGCGGGGCTTGTCAGACTGCCCGTGCCCGCGAACGTCACACAGAATGACCTGATACTCCTTTTCGAAGAATGTTTTCTGCGGCTCCCAGTCGCGGCCGCTGGAGCCGAGGCCGTGAATGAACAGGACCGGCTCCCCGGCGCCGAAGAGTTCATAGTTCAAATTGATGTCACCAATTTTCTGCCTGGGCATGCTCAACCTCCTTTTCCACTCGATGAACGCATTCCAACGCCTGGGCCTTCAGCTTCTCTTGTCTATCTGTTTGGGCTGTCGCCAACATGATGGCCCGGCTGGTTCAAAGCCGCAGGCTCATCGCCATCGGCCTATTTCAATTGAGTCGAAATGGACAGTCCACTGTTGAACCAGCGTCACTCGGTGCCCAGGTAACAAAAAAGACCAGAGCGAACTCTGGTCTTTACTTGGCTCATGATCGATCGCTTCCTGCCTGGGGGAGTGCCCTCAGCAGTCCAAAACCTGCTATCCCGGCCGCTGCTGAGGCAATCAGGATGCCAATTTTGGCGGCATTAAGCTGAGCCTCATCCACAAAGGCCATATTGGCGATAAACAACGCCATCGTGAACCCGATCCCGGCCAGCAAGCTGGCCCCAATGATGTGTCGAAACGTGATGTTCTCGGGTAGGTCAGCCAGACGCATTTTCACAGCCAACCAGCTCAGCGAAGTAATCCCCAACGGCTTCCCAATCGCCAATCCGGCCAAAATACCCAGGGTGATCGGGTCGGCTATGACTTCTCTGAACTCACTGCCGCCGAAGTTCACACCTGCGTTGGACAGGGCGAAGATAGGCATAACCAGGTAAGAGACCCAGGGATGCAGCTGATGCTCCAGTCGCTGCAAAGGCGATTCCGCCTTGTCGCTGGCCACTTCCAATGCCCAGGCGGCAGCCTGCCGCTGGCTGATGCCGCCAGTCTCCTGGTCATCTATATTGGCTTCATATTCCTTCAGGGCCTGGCGAGCCGCGGCCAGAAACGCCTTGCGATCCGTATCAGCCCGTGCTGGAATGGTCAAAGCGACCAGGATGCCGGCGATGGTGGCGTGAACTCCAGAGTAAAGCACCGCCAGCCACACCCCAAAACCCAATACAGCATAGGGCATGCTGTTTTTAATACCCAGCCGGTTAAGCAAGGCCAGCAGCAGCAAGATCCCGGCGGCGACCAACAACCACGAGGCCGCCAGATCGGCGCTGTAGAAGAAGGCAATCACCAGCACAGCGCCAATGTCATCCACAATCGCCAGGGCGGTGACGAATATTTTGAGGGGCAGCGGGGCCCTGGATCCCAGAAGGGCCAGCGCACCCAACGTGAAGGCGATGTCTGTGGCCATCGGCACACCCCACCCTCCGGCCCCAGGTCCTCCGGCATTAAATGCGACATATATCAGGGCCGGAACCACCATACCACCAATTGCACCGGCAATCGGCAGCGCCGCTTTCCGGAGCGATGAGAGTTCACCAGCCAGCACCTCGCGCTTTATCTCAAGCCCCACAACAAAGAAGAAGATGGCCATCAGCCCATCATTGATCCACAAAATGAGCGGTTTTGAGAGCGCCCATTCATCCAAACCGATGGTCAAATACGTTTTACCCCATAGGTTGAAGTAACCCTGGCTCCAAGACGAATTTGCCCACACGAGTGCTATGGCGCTGAACAACAGCAGTAGAATGCCGGCAGACGCTTCTAGCTTGAAAAATTCCTGAAAGATGCTTGTCAAGGGGTTCGCAGTCCCTCGCCGAAGATCTTGTTTTACGTTTGACACCGCCATTGATTTGATTCCCTCCATCGGAATATCAGAACATGTTCACTCATGAAGATAACACAGACTGAATGAAGATTCTAGTCGCTTAATAATTCAATTTGAAATGCCCAAGTGGGCCAGCTGCCTCTCCGCGACATACCAACGCCAAAAGGCAATCAGTAAGATTTAGGCTAAGGGCACATTGATGGTGTTGGCGAAGGGGAACATGAAGGTGCAGCCACCAGCCGGCAGG
>JAHEEY010000543.1 GCA_024640485.1 Chloroflexota bacterium
AAGCGATTCGTCGACAAAACGCTTGGCAATGGCGTTGTAAGATTGAGGTCCGGCCATCGGGGAGCCGTACAGCTGCGAATTCGGGAAATAGATGGAAATGCCGGTAGCGCCGCTCTTGCTTGGGCCGTGGCGCTCGGCGACGACAACCTGATCGATGGCCGCAGTAACCTGGTCGACGGCTGCCGATACGGCGCTTCCGCCGGCCTCACGTTTGACCATCGAGACGAAACTACCCAAGTCGAGGTACGAAGCCGGGACGTTGTCACCGAAGACCGATGTAAAGGATTGGGCGTAGGTGCGGGCCTGGGCGATGGCCGGCTGGTTGCTCTGCTGCATGGCAAAGGACAGCGCGTTGAGACTGTCGTTCAGCTGGGGCAGGGCGGTCAGATCGGCCGCGGTCAGGGTGATGTTCTTCTCCATCTTCTGGGCTAACTGGCCGGCAGAAAGCGCACTGAAACCGCCAAATAGTCCCTGAAGCGGCGACCCCTGTCGCAGATATTCGTTACGGGCCTGTTCATCGACAATCCGTTGGTCGTCCTGGATGTAGCTGTTCACGATGTGACGGCCCAACTGGCCGCCGTCCATGCTGGGGTTCAGGACCAGCTGCTGAAGAAAACCGGTATATGCCCAGCCCAGGGCTGGCTCCACTTCCTGGGAGGCGACAGCGTAGTGAGCATGGGGGGCCAAGGCGGTGAAGACCTCTAGATGGCCCATCAGGCAGGCGTCCATGCCGATCAATTCAAACTGATCGATGTCGGTGGCGGCCCGAATTTCAGTCAGCGCTTGGTCTAGTTCCATCAAGTAGAGCTCATCGCCCAACTGGTTGGCCAAGGGAATGGTGCGGATGCCTGGCCCGCCTGGGGCGGGATCACTCCAGCCCCCAGGCCAGCCCATGCCGTGATCTGACATGATTAGGACGTAGTGATCGGCAGGGTAGCTGCCGGCGGCCCAGGTGACGAAATCGACCAGGGTGTCGCCGTCGGACATATTGACTTCCCCAAGATCACTCACTTGCTGCGAATGGAGCTTCCCAAGATCGTTGTCGCGGGTGATGTAGTAGCGGCGAGCGGAGGTCCAGTTGCCGTCACCCTCGTACCCCGCGGCAAAGCGGTCCACCTGGGCGACGATATGAACTTTGTCGGTGGAGCCGATGCGTTCCGCTTCGTTTAGGTCGACATAGATGTCATGCTCCAATACCTTGTCATCGGCGTCCTGGTACAACATTACCAGCCAACTGTCTCCCTCGGTTGAGGCGGCAGCCGACAGATCGAGGGTGGGCAGAGCGGCAGGAATCGGCGCGTCACTCTGGGGTTGGGCCGCGCTGTCGGCAGCTCCAGATGCGATCGATGCTGAGCTATCAGCGGCCTGGTCCAAGGGCAATTGGGTGCCGTCGTCCGGGCTGAACAAGGGCAGCACCACGAAGAGACACAGGGCGATCAAGGCCAGGAAGACAATGACCAAGGTGGGCGGCCGCTTTCCGCCGGATGGAAAGGGTAGAGAGATAGGGCGTTGGGGCGGCAGGCTGCCGCCGCCCCTGGGAGGGGCGGATTTGGGCTGTTCGCGCCGCCGTTTGGGGGCCTCGGCCCGCTCCCGGGGGCGGTCGTCCTGCTCGCTGGGGCGACGGCGGGTTGCCCGTATCTTCTTTTGGCCGTCACTGCTGCCGCTTTGCTTGGCGAATAGCATAAGGTCCAGGTCGAAAGGGATATTTCCGGCAGCGGCTACTACCTGCCGCCGTCCCTGGGCTTCTGAAAGCGATGTCACTCTCTTCAAAGTCGTCAAAAGGTCGATCATCTTACGCCTCTTTTTGGTGAAGTTCACTTCAACTACTTGTTAGCTTCAAGGATAGACAGGTACCGAAAATCGGGTTTGCCCATGTGATGGTATTTTACCGCTTTTTCCAGTTAACGGGTGGATTGCTTTGCCAATAATCACATAGTGTTGAGAGCTAGAGGCGTGAAATGGTTAAGCGGCTCCCGGACGGCGGATCTGCCCCACCACGGCGGCAGCTGCGGCGACGCCATCTTCAGCCCGGATCGCCTCCCCTAAACGGGCTGCACGCTGGCCGATTTCCTGATCAGTCACCACCATCTTCGGGAACAGCCATGAAAAGGGGATGGCATCTGCGTGTCCAGCCTCGGTAAATCCTCTACCCAGAGCGATATACGGCTCCACGTCGCCACGGCTGCCGGAGGCCATGACGGGCCATCTTCATCGGGTCTATCTACTCTCTAGGGGTAAGGCGAATGATGTCGTCCTTGACGGCAAGCTGCAAAGATGGCCGAACGGACTGGACATAGCTGGAAAGTTCTTCTAGGGAAGGGTACCCTGGTTCGACGCCAAAACACCTTGCGTCATCGATCATGATCACGTGCCCGAGATCGGGCGTGCCAAAAATGTGCTCAAGTTCTTGGATTACAGGGGTCTCTCGAACCCCTCTGGCGGTTGCTCCGCCAGAGTAATGGCCGTCAAGCCAAAACAATGCCGGCATCTCCACCTTGGGCAGCAATCTTGCCAGCTCAATTCCGCTGTCACCATGAACGATGGTGATGTGGGATTGCCGTTTGAAGCGTTTTCTGGCGAGGGCAAACAGGGTGTGGCTGAGTTCTATCGAGATGATTCGGTGAAAGCGGCGTTTCATCGCCTCGACCATATCGCCGTAGTAGGTTCCCGTTTCGATCAGGACCGACAGATGGTACAGCCGGGCGGCTTCTAAAATCGCCTGCTGCTTTACAATGTGAGGTGGGGGAGTTGGCCTGCCGGCATGCTCCCATGCCAAGAGATCTGCTGCCGCCCTTCGCCTTGTGAGCCAATTGCGCAGCGGATAGAAGAGGCATGTTCTCCCCAACTGCAGGTTGGTGGATGCTTTGACAAGTGACCTTAACATGGCTCAAGTATACTCGCGTTATGAGTAAGGCCACAGCGTGGCCAAAGCTTCGAATGGCATGGGTTTGCGGCAGGGACGGCACCGTAGGACCGCCCGAGCGAATAGGATGGGCCAGCGTTCAATTGGGCTGGAGGGTTATTACTACCTAACTAGAATCGGCCCGAGGGCGGCTCGCTGCGGGGCGGCTGATCAGTACGCTTCCTCCAGGATGAGGCATCGGGTCAGAATCTTGAGCTGTCTGTATATATCCAGGCACTCTCTGGCGTGGTCATAGAAACCGCCGTCTCGGGGG
>JAHEEY010000120.1 GCA_024640485.1 Chloroflexota bacterium
GCTGTATCTGAACCTGATCATGTTCAAAGGTTTTGGCCTATTCACGCATCTGGCCGTGGCTTTCATGATATGGCGTCTGTTGGAAGACCTTGCCGATCCAGAGCGCATCGCCCGAACATTGTTATGGGCCTGGAACCCAGCCCTGTTGCTGACTTTTGTCGCCGATGCGCATAATGATGGGTTGATGCTGCTCTGGTTTTTGCTGGGGATGTGGCTGGCTAGGAGAGACCGTCCCGTCTTGGGGTTCATACTGATGTTCATGGCCCCTTTAACGAAACCGATTGCGCTGCTTCCGATGCCGTTCTTCTTTCTGATGTTTTGGAGAGTGATGCCGACCTCAAGGGAAAAAGTGCGATTTGCCCTGCTGAGTACGGCGGGAATGGCGCTGCTGGTTGGGCTGGCTTTCTGGCCCTTTGGATCCCCCATCTATCTGGTGGAGAGATTGCTCCGGGAAGCGTCAGTCGGCGGCGGATTTTCTCTCCAGGCGCTGTTGATTCTCATGGCGCAGCATTACCAATACAGACTTCCGATGCGCCTGCTTAGCCAAACCGCGCTAACAGCCTTTGGGCTTGCCGCTTTATGGCTGTTTTGGACCGCCTGGCGCGGACGGCATCCACTTAGAGGGGCTGCCGATATTTTTTATGCTTACGTGATTCAAGCGATGAGCTTCCGCATTTGGTATACCGTATGGTCGTTTCCCTGGTTGATATTGGATACAGATGAAGGGGAATCAACAAATAGCCGACTGTTGTTCGGGATGAGCTTGCTGCTAACAAGCCAGCTTTCAGTGATTATTTATGGGCATCTAAGAGTCTATTACTTCCAAGACGAATTCCTTAAGCCGCATCTCATTGGTGTTCCCTTCACTTTCGGCCTCCCCATGCTGCTAGCTGCTGGATGGCAAATTTACCGCAAGCGGAAACTGGGGACGGTCAGTCGCTAATCATCGACCGATGGGAGGGTCGACCAGACAGCCTGATGGCGCCTGGGAGCCGCCCTTCTGCCAGCTTTACGCATTTCTGGTTCCATGCTACTATTCGCGTCTATGAAGCGACCAAATAGTATCCGTCGTACCAAATGGCAAGTTGCGCCAGTGGTGCCAATTGACGTCCAGCAGCAGTACAGCCATATCCATCCAGTTCTTCTCCAAATCTTGTACAATCGAGGCATCATCGAACCTGGTGATGTTCAATCGTTCCTGGAAGGAAGATATCTCAAAGAGACCGATCCGTTTCTCTTGCAGGACATGGATAAGGCTGTTGCCCGTATCAGCCAGGCGATAGAAAACGATGAGCGAGTCGTTGTCTATGGTGATTTCGACGCGGATGGCGTAACCGCGACCGTTTTGCTTACCGAAGCGCTTCGGGGCTTGGGAATGAGCCGCGAGAACGCGCAACCATATATCCCTGATCGGGTGGATGAAGGGTACGGCCTCAACAAAGAAGCGCTGACCATGTTGAAGGAGTCCCGTAATGCCGGCCTGGTGATCAGTGTCGATTGTGGGATTCGCTCGGTGGCTGAGGTGGAGCACGCCAACGAGATTGGCCTGGATATGATCATCACCGACCATCACAGCCTGGGCCCGAAGCTGCCGCCGGCAGTCGCTGTCATCAATCCCAAACGGCCTGAATCCCAATATCCTGAAACGATGCTGGCCGGCGTCGGCATTGCCTACAAATTGGCACTGGCGCTGTGCCGTAGTATGCCAGAACGGAAACAGTTCGACACCGATGATTTGCTGGATTTGGTGGCATTAGGGACGGTCGCCGATTTGGCGCCGCTGTTGGGCGAAAATCGGCAGCTGGTTATCGCCGGCTTGAAAGTACTGAATCAAGGTAAACGTCCCGGCTTGGCGGCGCTGTCTGAAGTGGCTCGGATCAAGCCGGGCACTTTAACGGCGGAGTCCATCGGATTTGGCCTGGGGCCGCGTATTAATGCCGCTGGACGAATTGATCACGCCTATTCGGCGGCGAAGCTGCTGGCAGCCAATAATCGGCTGACAGCGGCCCCTATGGCTGCCAAGCTGGATGAACTAAACAAGAAGCGGCAGCAGATTACCTCGGAATTGAGTGCAAAAGCTGAGAACATGGTCGACGGGGAGCAGCCGATCATTATTGCCGCTGATGACAGTTTCATGTCTGGGGTGGTGGGTTTGGTGGCCAGCCGTTTGGCTGAAAAGAACTACCGTCCTGCGATTGTCATCGAAAAAGGGGTCGATGAAAGCCGGGCTTCCTGCCGGTCCATTCCAGAATTTCATATCACCAACGCTTTGGATGAAGTTTCCGACCTGCTGGTCAAGTTTGGCGGCCACGCTCAGGCTGCCGGGTTTACGGTCAGCAATGAAAACTTGCCTGAGCTGACCCGCCGGTTGATAGAAATTGCCGAGGCAAAGCTGGCCGAGCATGAACTACATCCTACGCTCTCTATCGATATGGAGATTGACCTGGACGGCGTTGATTGGTCTTTGCAGAAACATTTGGAGCAGTTGGAACCTACAGGGTACGCCAATGCCACGCCGGTGTTCATGAGCCGTGGCGTCGAGGTTGTCAGCCACCGGGCAGTTGGACAGGACGGGGCGCATCTGCAGCTGCGGCTGGCCAGCCGGCAGGACAGCAGCTACCGGTCCAAGGAAATTGCAGCTATTGGGTTTCGACAGGGGGATTGGGTCAATCATATGCCCCAATTTGTCGATATCGTGTATACCATCAATATTAATGAGTGGAATGGTCGGCGCGATCTGCAGCTCATCATGCGAGACATGCGAGCCGCTGAAGCCTAGACGCCCGGTTTGAAAGCTGTAGTCCTCTACTGTATTCATGGGAGAATCAATGAAGATTTTGGTGACAGGCGCTGCCGGCTTCATCGGCAGCCATCTGGCGGAGAAATTGATAAAACGGGGCGATCAGGTCGTCGGCCTCGATAATTTCAACGATTATTACGATCCCAAGAAGAAAAGAGCCAATGAACAGCGGCTCAATGCTCACTCTAACTTCAAAATGATCGAAGCTGACATTCGCGACAGAGCGCGTATGTTCCACATCTTTGAAGAAGAGAAGTTTGAGGCAGTCGCCCATTTAGGGGCGATGGCTGGGGTTCGGAACGCGGTCACGCATCCGGAGCTGTACGTGGAAGTTGATCTGAACGGAACTCAGCATCTGCTGGATGCCGCAAGAGCCGCTGGCGGGGTGGGGAATTTCGTGCTGGCCTCTACCTCTTCGGTCTACGGCAACACAACTCAGATCCCATTTGTGGAAACAGACCCCTGCGACCGGCCGCTGCAGCCTTATGCCGCGGCCAAGCGGGCGGCAGAGATTTTGGGCTATGCCTATCACTACCTGTTTGGAATGAATTTTACGGCGGTGCGTTTCTTTACTGTATATGGCCCCAACGGACGCCCTGATATGATGGCCTATTTAGTCGCCGATAGTGTGACCAAAGGGCGTCAGATCCCTCTTTATGATGGGGGAGAGATGTACCGCGATTGGACTTACGTCGGTGATATTACCGATGGCGTGATAGCTGCCGTCGACCGTCCGCTGGGATACGAAATCATCAATCTAGGCCGCGGAGAGCCAACTCTACTGAAGAAATTCGTGAACATGATTGAAGATCTGGGCGGCCAAAAAGCGAATGTCGTTAATAAGCCGCGATTGGCTGCCGATTTCGTGCGCAATCAAGCCGATATCGGCAAAGCACGCCGGTTGCTGGATTACGCGCCCAAAGTATCTGTGGAAGAAGGGGTGAAGCTGTTCTGGGAATGGTATATCGCCCAGGACCAATAGGCCTGATAATCGGCTGAGAAGCTGCCTAGTGACTTCGGCTGCCGTGCCATGTTCGGCTCTTGACCGACGGTGGTATAATGAGTGGCAGAAACGACAACGTAACTAACTTGGCGGCAGGTGTGAACTGTTTTGCGGGAGAGCGCGTTTGCGCTCAGAGCGCGGGTCCTGTGACTACCCCCAGATTGCTCAATAGACACCCAATGCAGTATTGGCTTCTTAATTCCCCTTTTCCTGCCGACAATTCTATGCTCAATGCAATGGAGATCCTTGGTGAACTTGCCGCATCATAAGTACATCGCCGCGCCTGACGAATGGCAAGCGTGTCTAGAAACCCTTCAATCTCAGTCAAGATTAGCCATCGATCTGGAAGCGAACAGCATGTACGCTTATCGGGAACGGGTGTGCCTAATCCAGATTTCGACTTCATCAGAAGATTTCATTATCGACCCGCTGGCTCCCTTGGACCTTTCCGGTCTGGGCGAGCTGGTCTCGGATCCGGCAGTGGAGAAAGTGTTCCATGCTGCCGAATATGATTTGATGCTGCTGAAGCGGCAGTATGATTGGGAGCTAAACAACTTGTTCGACACCATGTGGGCGGCCCGCATCCTGGGTTACCAGCGGTATGGGTTGGCAAGCCTTCTGAATCAGCTCTACCAAGTGGAACTGGACAAACGATATCAGAAATCCAATTGGTGCAAGCGCCCTCTTTCCATAGCACAGCGGACCTATGCCCAGCTTGATACCCATTATCTGTTTCGATTGCAGGATCAGCTAACGGAAGAGCTGCAGAGAGCGAACCGTTATGAGGAGGCGATGGAGACATTTGTGGAGCAGAGTCGCGTGAAATTGAGCAACAACGAATTCTCTCCCGACAGCTTCTGGTCCATCAATGGGGTGCATGATCTCAGCCGGCAGAGCCAAGCGGTGTTGAAAGAGCTGAACATCTATCGGGATCATGAAGCGCGGCGGCGCAACAAACCGCATTTTAAAATATTCAATAATAGAACGATGCTTCAAATGGCCGATCTGCAGCCCAGGAATCTGCATCAATTCCGGCAGATACATGGCATGACCTCAGGTCAGATACAGCGGCACGGCGCCAGCTTGCTGCGCGCTATCGAAACTGGTCTTCAGGCAGATCCTCCGCCGCCGGCGAAACGGAACAAGCGACCGCCTGAAAAAGTTCTCAGCCGTTATGACCGGCTGCACCGCTGGCGGAAAGAGCGGGCACAGGCTCGTGGTGTTGAGTCCGATGTTATCGTAAGCAGAGATGCTTTGTGGTCAATCGCCACGGAGAATCCCCGAACGTTGAATGAATTCGACCGATTGGAGACAATTGGAGATTGGCGCACAAAGGCATACGGAGAAGAGATCCTAAAAATACTGCACAAAAAATAGGGTAGGAGGCTTCCTTCTATGGAAATCCAATTTCACGGCGCGGTTCGTACAGTCACTGGTTCACAGCATCTGGTCAGTGTGAATGGCCGCAAGATCTTGCTTGATTGTGGTTTATATCAGGGTTCCCGCAAGGTCAGCTACGAAAGGAATCAGAACCTTCCCTACAATGCCGCTGAAGTCGATGTTCTGATTCTTTCCCATGCCCACATCGATCACAGCGGCAATATCCCTAATCTGGTCAAAAGTGGATTCACCGGCGATATCATCTGTACCTATGCTACCCGCGATTTATGTGCCATCATGCTGCGGGACAGTGCCAAAATCCAGCAGTATGATGTTGAGTTTCTTAACAAGAAGCGGGCCAAGAAGGGCCTACCTCCCATCGAGCCGTACTACACAATAGAAGACGTCACTGAAAGCCTCAAGTATTTCATCGGCATCGGTTACGATCGCCCTTATCGGGTCATGCCGGGTATCACCCTTACGTTCTATGACGCCGGGCATATTCTTGGTTCAGCCATCGTCGCTTTGGAGATTGAGGATGAGGTCGAGAGACGGACTGTACGGCTGGTCTTCAGCGGCGATCTGGGCCGACCCGATCGCCCGATTTTGAGAGACCCCACCTTCATTGATGAAGCCGATGTGCTGATCGTTGAAAGCACCTATGGCGATCGTAATCACGAGGCTCTGGAAGAAGCGAATCTGCAGCTGGAAACGATTGTCAACGATGTTTGCCAGCGGGGCGGTAAACTGATTGTCCCCGCCTTTGCTGTTGGGCGAACTCAGGAACTCGTCTATCGTCTGCATCAATTGGTAGAGGCCCGCGATATCTCTCCATATCTACCCGTCTACGTGGACAGTCCATTGGCTATTGATGCCACTGGTATCTACCGGCTCCATCCTGAGGCGTACGATGAAGAGATAGCCCATTTCATGCACGAAGACCAGCATCGAGATCCTTTCGGGTTTGATATGATGTACTATACTCGTTCAACGGCGCAGTCAAAGGAGCTGAATTTCTTGCGGGAACCGGCGGTAATCATCAGCGCCAGCGGGATGGCTGAGGCGGGGCGCATACTGCATCATCTAAAAAACAATGTGGAAGATCCCCGCAATACTATCCTGATTGTCGGTTGGCAGGCTCCCCACACTCTTGGTCGGCGCATTGTCGAGAAGCAGCCCAAGCTCAAAATATTCGGAGAAGAGTACCTGCTGAGAGCGCAGGTAGAAGTGATCAATGGCTTTAGCGCTCACGCCGATCGAAAAGAGCTGCTGGCGTGGACTGGGCATCTGAAGAGACGTCCACGAGCCACATTCGTGGTTCATGGTGAAGAGAGTTCCTCCCTAGCCTTTGCTGAATCCTTGCAGAGAGAGCAAGGATTCACCGATGTGCATGTTCCCCAGCTGGGGCAGCGTTTCACAGTGTAGCGGGCTTATTTAGGGGGAATAGCGGCACGTGGGATAGCCTGAGACTTCTTCATGCTCTTTGGTGCCGAGATTTGAGGCGCTGGGGCAGTTGTTGGGGCGTGTTGTGCGTGGGAAGACCGATGGAACGAATTGACGGCTGCTCCCCAAAACGGAAGCGTGGGGAGCAGCCGTGCTGTATATCCTTAGATGACGCCTAGCGATTTGCCTACCTTGGCAAAAATCTCTAGCGCTTTCTCTAAATCCTCTTGAGAGTGTGCTGCTGAGTTCATGACGCGAATGCGCGCTTTGCCCTTCGGCACTGTGGGGAAGCCGATGGCCATGGCGAACAACCCTTCTTGCAGCAGCTGCCGGCTGAACTCCTGAGCTAACGGAGCCTCTCCCAACATAATGGGCACAATCGGGGTTTCACTGTGACCGGTGTCGAATCCCAACTGCTGCATGCCTTGTTTCAGGAATGCAGCGTTTGACCACAAGGTATCCACTTGTTCGGTGGATTCTTCCAGCATGTTGACCGCTTCAATGCAGGCTGCCGTGTCGGGAACGGTCATGGCGCTGGAGAAGAGGAAGGGCCTACCGCGCTGGCGCAGCCAGTCAATAATGGTTTGATTGCCGGCAACCAGACCGCCGACCACGCCAAATGCTTTGCTGAGCGTGCCTACTTCGACATCGACTCGTCCGTGTAGGTTGAAATGATCCACAATTCCGCGACCGCCTTTCCCCAGGACTCCTTCGCCGTGTGCATCGTCGACCATCAGTAGAATGCCATGCTCCTCAGCGATTTCACACAATTGGTCCAAAGGGGCGATGTCGCCATCCATGCTGAACACGCCGTCTGTCACAATCAGCCGGCGTCCGTACTCGGTCGTTTCTGCAATCTTTCGCCGCAGATCTTCGGGGCTGTTATGCGCATAGCGGATAGTCTTGGCCCGGCTTAGGCGGCAGCCGTCGATAATACTGGCATGATTCAATTCATCGGAGAAGATGACGTCATCCTTTCCTACCAGCGCTGGAATGGTGGCTAGATTGGCGGTGAAGCCGCTCTGAAAAGTGATGCAGGCTTCGGCTTTCTTGAAAGCGGCCAGGCGTTCTTCCAGCTCAATATGCACCGACATGGTGCCGGCGATGGTACGGACCGCCCCAGGGCCAACGCCGCTTTCGTCTATGGCCTTCTTAGCTGCCGCTCTAAGGCGAGGGTGGTTGGCCATTCCCAAATAGTTGTTGGCGCAGAAGTTCAGCAATCGGCGACCGTCGATGGTCACCCAAGCGTCCATCGGTGATTCAATCGTACGTATTGTGTTGAATAGACCTGCTTCTTTCAATCTGGTTAGTTCTTGTTCGATCCAACCGATCTTATTGTTCTTCATCGATTCTCCTTGTGAAATGCCAGGTTGGGAACTACCTGAAAATCTACCTGATATTTGGCGCAGCAGCGCGCAGGACGTCAATGCCAGATGTAGGATTGACGCTCTCTATTGTACTCAGGTATACTGATTTGCGTCATGGGAAAGAATGGAATGCTCAGCGAACCAGTGCTCATTCTCAATGTGAACTTCGAACCGTTGCATGTCTGCAACACGAAGAGAGCGCTGGCAATTGTGATTTCCGGAAAAGCGGAGATTGTCTTGAATGGCCGAGGTGTCATTCGGAGCAGTTCGGCTGTTTTTGAAGTGCCGTCTATCATCAGGCTCAGCCACATGATCCGGCGCCCCCGCCCCCGAGTTGCCTTATCCAAACGAGAAGTTTTGCGACGCGATAATTACACTTGCCAATACTGCGGCAAGCAAATGCATTTCCTGACAATCGATCATGTCATACCTCGCCGCCAGAAAGGTACCCACAGCTGGGACAACCTGGTCGCCGCCTGTCCTCCCTGTAATCGAAGGAAAGGCGGTTATCGACCAGGCGAAGTCCAGATGAGATTGATTCGCCAACCGTTTGAACCGAAACCAACAGCGTCTTACCGGTTTGGACGCCACCTCACTCAGCACCAAGAGTGGGTGCCGTTTGTGGATGGCTGGTGAACCAAGTTCTGCGGCTCTAGGAGCGATTCTTGGCTGCGTTTTCTTCTGCCAGCGCGATGATTCGATCCAGACCAATATCTATGATACCAGTCAGCTCAGCAATCATCTGCTGATATGTCCCCTGTGATCTTCTATAAGGATCTTGAATATTGTAACGTTTTTCGACCATCTCACTGATGAGATAGATTCTTTCAGCATGGGCCGGGAATTCCGCCTTGAGCGCTTCCACATGGCCTGATTCCATGCACAAGATCAAATCTGCCGCCTGGAGATCGTCGACCTCAATCATGCTGGCGCGATGTTGATTCAAGTCAAGGCCTTGCTCTGCCATCAGCTTGATGCTGTAGCGAGCGGCCTTGCGTTCGACTTGAGCCCAGGTGCCGGAAGAGCTAACCGTCCAAGATTCAAGACCACGTTGAAGCAGCCGTTGGCGCAGGAGTGCTTCTCCCACAGGTGAGCGACATATATTTGCAGTGCAGACAACGAGAATGTGCGCCATAAGTATCTTTTAACATTCGCAATTGAGATTTATTAGTCAAGTTCGGGCTGAAGCAGCCCGTAGTTTCCGTCGCGCCGCTTGTATAACACGTTAATTGCTTCATCGTCAGAATTGAAAAAGACGAAGAAATCGTGATCTAGCAGCTCCATTTGTTCAATCGCTTCTTCAGCCGGCATCGGATGCAAGGGGAATCGTTTTTGGCGAACGATCTGCATTACATCATCTTCTTCAAACTCATCATCTTCAAACGGCAAAGGTTCGCCGGCGATGAAATCCTCCGCGCCAGCACGTCGTTTCTGACGCTGCTTGCCCTGGTAGCGTTGTATCTGCCGATACAGCTTGTCAACAACCTCATCAATTGCGGCAAACATGTCGTTGCTGCGTTCCTCCGCCCGCAGGATTGTCCCGCGATTGTCACGGATAGTAATTTGGGCGATCTGCCGTTCCCCGGAGCTGCGGGCGCTTTCGGCAGATAGGTCCACATGTACGCCGGACAAATTGGGCATGTAGCGATCGAGTCTCCCCGCCTTTTTTTCCAAGTAATCTCTTAGTCTGGCTGTTACTTCTAAATTGTGACCATTGATTGATAGTTCCATCATATGCTCCTTCTAAGAAGATTTTCGACCCGGTTGTAATCTCAACCATAACATCTAAACGGCTCGCGCCATGCAGTAGCCGGATACGCTGGCGGCGCCGGCCTCTAATAATGATTTTGCAGCTTCCGATAAAGTACTACCTGTTGTACAGACGTCGTCAATTAACAGAATCTTTCTTCCTTCGACCCTGCGGCGATCGGCAACAAAGGCGCCGGTAACATTGGCTGCCCGATCTTCGGCGCTTAATTCTATCTGTGGGTGTGTGTTTCGGATGCGTTTCAGTGCCTGCTGCTCTTCAGGGAGATCAAGCATGCGGCATAGATGGCGAGACAGCAGCTCAGACTGATTGTAACCTCTTGCTCTCTCGCGTTTCGGGTGAAGCGGAATCGGGACAACGATGTCGACTGGCTGTCGCCAGCGATGCCAAGACGAGGCCATTATTTCCGCCAATGGCTCTGCCAGGGCGAACATACCATTGTATTTCAGCTGATGGATGATGTTGGGAACAGAGCCTGCAAACAGAACCGCCGCACGTATTTGATCAAGTGATAGTGGGCTTTCTTGACATCGGCCACACTGTGGCCCAGATTTCTTTAGTGGGCGACCGCAAATGGGACACACGGGCTCGTAAACCGTTGGCAAACTGGTGATACAGCTGTCGCATAATAAGACCCCAATCTTACCGCAATTCGCACAGACAGGAGGGAAGATGAAATCGATTAGATCGCCTGTCAGCTGCTTGACTTGGGTACGCCAAGATGCGGTAGATGAGTTGGACATTACTAGTAGGAAGATTGTGTCCTCTTTAGAAACTGCTAGATTGTTTAAGGTTCAATAGCGTAGAAAGATGAATTAACTGCCCAAAGGATTCGTGCGAATGACCGTGAACGCCGCCGGTCCGAGCAGCACGATGAAAATCGATGGGAATATCAAGAAGACCATTGGGAAGATCATCTTGACCGGTGCTTGCTGCGCTTTCTCTTCAGCACGCTGCCGGCGTTTGATCCGCATTTGTTCAGATTGAATGCGCAGTACCTTGCCAATGCCGACGCCCAGCTGGTCTGCCTGCAGCACCGCAGCAATGAAGCTGGTCACATCCGGCACTTCCATGCGCCCCACCATATCTTTCAGCGCTTGCCGCCGGGACTTGCCGAGCTGCATCTCATAAATTACCCTTCCAAATTCCGCTGCCAGCACGTCATCCCATTTTTCATCCACTTTTTGCATAGAGGCATTGAATGTTAGGCCGGCATCCACACAAATCGTCATCAGATCCAAGGCGTCAGGCAGTTTCTTAACAATTTCAGCCTTACGCCGGTCAATCATTGATCGCA
>JAHEEY010000544.1 GCA_024640485.1 Chloroflexota bacterium
CCCCCGGCATTCACCAGACCTGGGCCGAAGGGCGCTACCGCGACGGCCGGTCGGTCGCCAGCCAGCGGATAACCTTCCAGGTGCTGGATGTGGATGTTGGAGACGATCAGCCTTGAGGCTGCCGTGCCTTTGATAGCTTGACTGGGTTGGTGAAAGGGGATGTATGCCAGGCACTCGTTAAAGTGCCTGGCATACAGAGAGGGAGATCTACTTCAAGCGGTGTTCCAGATGGGCCACAAACCAGCTCATGACAGTGCCGGCGACCCCTTTACGGGCGCCAAACATCAATTTGCGCCCCACAGCGTCTACTGGAAATCCTTCAATCTCAACGTCGCTTTGACCCTCAGCCGGCTGGCTGACTTTAACTCTGAACTCGGTGCGGTCTCCCAGCGTCTTTCCCAGGATCGTCTTGTGAAATCTCACGCTGAACTGCTTCCCCGCGTCGTCCTGCTTGAGGAACTTCCCTTCGAGCCCGCCCACCGCCCCCAGCGCCGCCTGGTAGACGGCCTCGGCTGGTTGATCATACTGTTTGTTTTCGTTGACTGTATACGGCATTTCGACTCTCCTATGGGTTGGACAACGGTTCGATTTCTATTTGACTGACCAGGGATTCCACCTGGTTGCGGGTACCCACGACTGTCCCCGGCTGGCTGGCGGTAGCTGCGCCCGAGGCGATACCCCAGCGGAACGCTTCTGTCAGGCTGAGGCCCCGGCTCAATCCCCAGACGATACCGCCGGTCATTGAATCGCCGGCGCCGATGGGGTTGCGCTCTACGATGGTCGGGCTCTTAGCGACCCAGCTCTGTTGGCTGTCTGCCAGGATCGCCCCCGCTTTGCCCAGCGAGACCACCACGTTGGCCGGCCCGCTGTTCCGAATCGCCTGGGCGGCGGAACCCGTTTCCGCTGCCGTTGAGACCGGCAGTCCGGTCATCTGCGACGCTTCCGTTTCGTTGGGCTTGACCAGGAACGGCTTCGCCTGGCATCCCTGTGCCAGCGCCTTGCCGCTGCTGTCCAGAATGGCGAACGCGCCGGCCCCTTGAATCAGGTTGACCAGCCGCTCGTAAAAGGCGGGGGATACCCCTGGGGGCAGCGATCCGGCCAGCACCCACCAGTCGCCTGGCTGTGCCAGCGTTTTCACCCGGGCCAGCATCTGCTCCTGCACCGCCACCGGGATGGTGGGGCCAGGCTCGTTCGCTTTGACGTAATGGCTGTTGTCCGCCGCCACGATGCTGACATTGGTCCGGGTTTCCCCTTCCACCCAGATGAACTCCGTCTGGATGCCCAGGGATTCCAACCCGTCGTGCAGCAGCTCCCCGGCCCGGCCGCCGGCAAAGGCCAGCGAGGTGTTGTTGGTCCCCAGGGAGACCAGCATCCGGGAAACATTGAACCCTTTGCCGCCGTAGTCGACCCGCCAATCGGTCGCCCGCAGCACCGTATCGAATTCCAGGCTGGGGACCGTTAGCTCCCGGTCCACCGCCGGATTGAGGGTGACTGTAAATATCATCGGCGCACGCTTATCCCTGCCAGTTCGAATCAATCAAGGCCGCTTCAGCCTCATTGGTCCAGCTGCCGTCGGCGCTCAGTTTGGCGGCAACCGCCGGGACCTTCTCTTCCAGTTCATCCAATCCCATCAGCGGCAGTTCGGGAATCTGGGGGAAGATCAAAATCTTGCCCGGATACCGGCCGTCGATCATCGCCTCAATCCCTTCCAGGGCGGCGTTCATCCCGCCGATGGCCGCCACCGAGCGGCCCGGAGATAGGCTCCCATCGATGGCCCGTTCCATCACCAGTGCCTGATCATCCAGGGTCAGCCCTGATGTGCCCGTGAATTGGCCATTCTGCAGGTAGACCGTGCTCAAATCTAATGGCGCCAGGGTGCCGTTGGGCACGCCGGCAAACAGCACCAGCATCCCGTTCTTGTTCATCACTGTTGCCGCTTCTCCCATCAGTGAGGAGACCGGCACGCAGACCACCACATCGTCAGCCCCCAGGTCATCGGTGGTCTGCATCACAAATTCCTGCAGGCTTTGGCCGGAAGCGGGGTTGAAGGTGTGCAGCGTCCGCCCGTTCTTGGCCGCTAGCGGCGCGAATCGCTTTTGAATCGCCGCCAAACGGTCGTCGTTCAATTCGGTAGCGATAACTTGACGCGGCCCGTTGGGCAGCTCAATCGCCCGTTGGACATGCATTTGGCCCATGGGGCCGCCGGCGCCGATCACCACGGTGGTGCCCTCAGGATGGAGTTCGCATCGGTTGCGGGCTTCCCCGTAGCTGGCGGCGATGTCCGGGCCGGTATTGCCCACAAAGGCGATGTAATCATAATGAAGACGGCCGACATCGGCATCGACCAGCCCGTCCAGCGCGGTTTCCCCCACCATATTGACGGTGCCCCGGCGGGCGGCGACCTTGGCGATCTGCCCTACCATGGCAGCGGAGCGCGGATCCAGCAGCACGATGTCGTCAAACCCTTTACCGCCGGTTAGTTCGGCAGACAAAGCGCCGATTTGATCCAGGGCCAGCCCATCCCGTTGGATGATTTGGGCCCCTGTTTGCCCCGCCGCTTCCTGAATCGAGGCGGGGGCGTCGGTCAGTACGATGGTTCCTGGGGCATCCAGGCCGGCAGTGAAGCGGTAAGATCGCTCATCGCCGGGTCGGCCCACGATCCACATGATCCCACCCTCTTTTGGTTCCAGCCGCCGCCGTTGGGTATAGGAGGCCATGACACATCCCCACGGTTCCAGCAGTGCCGATTCCGCGTACCCCATCTTCTCTTCCAGCGGCAGCAAACAGGCGCCGGCGTCCGTTTCCAGCATTTCGGCGCCCATCAGATGATATTGGATCAGGCCGCCGGGGACGGTGTAGCCATAAGCGGTGCTTTTGCCCTGCTGGTAAATGTCCGGCTGGACCGCCAGCCGCTGGCCGGGATGGTACTTGTCCTTCAAATTGGCGCCCACTTCGATCACGGTGAACGAGACCTCATGTCCCAGCCGGCCCGGCTCGATCGCCAGATCCCGGTTGTACAGCTTGGGATGGTTGCCTCCCTGGCGGATCAGCTTCACGTCTGAGAAACAGAGCCCGACGCTGTCGATGCGTACCAGCATCTGATCGTCGTTAGGGTGGGGCACCGGGAATGATTCGGGACGGCTGTCGCGGCCGATGTTTTC
>JAHEEY010000545.1 GCA_024640485.1 Chloroflexota bacterium
TGCCGATGGTCCGCCAGCTCTCTTGTCCGCTGATGTCAAACAAGATGAACGTCGGGGTAAACTGGAACTCTAAGCGCGCTAGTATCGGCTGCGTCCCTTCATCATGGATATTCAAGCGTACCACCTGCACCTCTCCTTCCAGTTCACGTTCCAACCTATCGACGATAGGTTTTGCCTGCAGGCAAGCCGCTCAATACTCTGAGTACAGCTCCAGAAGTACAGGCGTCTCGCTGGGCTGTCGGAGCAGCTGTTCAAGTTCCTCGGCAGAGATGTGCTCAGGGCCGGTCCTGTTTCGGATGAAGAAGAAGGTGACCCCGGCAGCCAGGATCAATGCCGCTGCCGGCAGAGGCCATCGGCGGCTCAGGTTCTTCCTGGCGTTGATGAAAGAAAAGACGAGTAGAGTCGCTGAGATGAGGATCATCAGCAGGCCGGAGAATTGATTGATGAATTGCATGCGGCTGAGTTTAGTGACTTCAGCTCAATTTGGCAAAGGCGGACTGTTTCGGAGAGGATGTCATCTGTGCGCTGGGACGATACAATGGGTCGGTTATGAACGACGAAAACTGGATCCACATCAATCAACATTTGCGAATTCCGGAACAGGAACTGAGGTTCCGTTTTTCCACCAGCAGCGGGCCCGGCGGTCAGCATGCCAATCGATCCGAGACTCGAGTAACGCTGCTCTTTGATGTTGCCGGCTCGCCTTCTCTGTCCGAGTATACCCGGGCACGATTGATGGAAAAGCTGGCGAACCGGTTGGACAAAGAAGGAGTTTTGCGCGTAGATGTGCAGGATTCGCGCAGCCAGCATCAAAACCGGGAGACGGCTATCGCCCGATTCCAGGCGATCTTGGCCCACGCCCTAATCGTGATGAAAAGACGCCGTCCCAGCAAGCCGGGAAGAGCTCAAAAGCAGAAACGATTGGATGAGAAAAAGCGGCAGGGAAAAAAGAAGCAGGATCGCAGCCAACGGTGGCAGGATCAGTAAGGGGCGGGGTGGTGAATCCCCCCGCCCCCGTTGACCTAACTAGAGTATTACGCCTTCGGGATCATTCCCGGCTTCAAGCATCGCCTGTTTGACATCTACCCGGCTGAGCAGAATCAATCCAACGACAAAGAAGATAATCAGCGATACCAGCGCGCTGCGCTGATGACCGGTGATTTGCACGGCAATGCCGAATATCAAGGGCCCAACCCAGGAAGTCCCCCGTTCGCTGATTTCGTAGAAGCCGAAATATTCAGCCTCTTTTCCCTGAGGGATCATCTGGGAGAAGAGGGAGCGGCTGAGGGCCTGGGAGCCGCCTAACACCAGCGCTAGCGCCACCCCCAAAATCCAGAGCTGCCATTCTTCATACAGCAGGGCGTAGGCGAAGATGACCACCCCCGACCAAATGACCAGGCTGGACATGATCGCTTTCTTGGCGCCTACACGCTGGGCCACGGCGTTGAAGATGAATGCGCCGGCAAAGGCCACAAACTGAATCATCAGCACCAGCAGCGCCAGCGAACTGGCCCCGACACCAAGTTCTTCAGCAGCAAATGAGGTAGAGACCACAATGACCGTCTGGATGCCGTCGTTGTAGACCAGATAGGCGATCAGATAGCGCAGTGATGCCGGGTATTTGGTGTACATTTCCCGCATGGTCTTGAAGAGCTGTCTGAGACTGTGGGATATGTAGCTTTCGCCTTCAGGCAGCTGCCGCGCCGGGGCCCGCTGCACCAATCGCTTGTGGGGGAAAAGATAGGTGAACAAGATCCACCAGATGCCGGCGCTGGCCAGGTTAATCCGGACCGCCAGCGCGGTATCCTCCATCACCTGAAAGAGGATAAGATTGAGCAGAAGCAGGATGCCGCCGCCCAGGTAGCCGTAGGCGAATCCCTTGGAGCTGACACTGTCCCGCTGGTCCGGAGAGGCGATGTCCGGCAGAAAGGCGTTGTAGAAGACTACGGCAGCGCCGAATGAGACATTGGCGATGATGTAAAGCAGCCCGCCAAGCAATACCAGGTCTCCCTGGATCAGGAAAAGCATCAGGGTGGCGATAGCCCCAAGATAGGCAAAGAGGGTCATCATCCGTTTCTTCAAATGGGTGTAGTCGGCGATTGCGCCAAGAAACGGCAGGACCAATACTTGCAGCCCGACAGAGATGGAAGTGCTGATTGGGAAGAAGGCTGCCGGCTTGATGATGTAGCCCAGGATGTTGACGCCGCCTTGAGCATCAGCCAGGCTGAGCAGATAAGGGCCGAGGAAAGTGGTGACTACGGTGGTACTGAAGGCTGAATTAGCCCAGTCGTACATGGTCCAGCCAAGAATCTCTCTTTTATCGTTCAAGATGGGTCCTCCGGGAAATTACCCGCCGCTTCCAAGATGATGATAGCCTGCATGAATCTACCTGCAAGCGCTAACATGATCAAACACCAAGATGGCCCTATAGTTTCAGATGGCGGCAGCGATACCAGGTATGAAAAACGGGATGCCCTGGCTGTTCTCGAACGCCACGCATCGCCAAAGAGCTGCTAACTACGGGGTCTCCTCTTCTTCTAGGAAAGGCTGCGGTGCGTAGAACTGGTCAAGGCACGGCAGGTAGTCCGGTCCCAGAATCGCCTGATACTGGTACGGGTAGTCCGGCTGATCAGTTATCAACTCAATCTGCGACCTACCCTTATTGAAAATCCAGCTGAACAACCAATCGTACGATCCCTTAAAGTTGGGGCCAAAGTAGCGCAGCCGAGTGGTTGTGTCCTCGGGTAGTTGGGAATTGACCTCATCTGGGGTGATGATGGGGACGAAGCCGTACCAGGCCAGATTGTCAGCCGCCAGCACGGCCATATCCGGATTGCCGGTGGCATTGATGATTTCCACGTAAATAGGGGGGTGAGTCGCCCTGCTCAGGGTTGGGGGCAGCAGGAAACGGCGGAACGCTTCTTCCATTCTACCGTCACCTTCCCATACCGGTAATTGGACGTAGGCGCCGGTGTCGGGGACGGTCCACGGGTCCACCGCCAGGGTTAAGTAATGGTTGCTGACACCCGTTTCGCGAATGGCTGGCGCCATCGCCGCCAACTGCAGCATGCGGCCCAGGTCGATATCTGTCTCAATATTGTCTTTGAAAGCCTCCCAAAGCGTGGGAACCTGTGCCAACATGCCAAGATCGAT
>JAHEEY010000546.1 GCA_024640485.1 Chloroflexota bacterium
CGGCTGATCTCCGCGGGAACCTCATCCAAACTCGCCAGGAACGCAACAATCAAACTGATCTGATCTTCGCTCATCCGGCTGGGATAGTCCCTGGGCATGATGTTGGGCATGCAGGGGCCGTTGGGGCAGTCAGGGGCGATGAAGGCGTTGGGCTCCATGATAGACTGGCGCAGGTATGCCTCCGCGGTGACCCCAGGGATACGATCGCCGGCGGTCGCGCCGATATAAGAGAGGTCTGGCCCTACCTTGTGTGCTTCGCCGATATCGCCGATGAGATGGCAGGCACTGCAGCCGGCGGCCCGGATCAACGTCTGAGCATCATCTCCCAGCAGCATTTGCGGCGGTTCCGGCGTCGCTGTGGGCGCTGCGGTTGACTGGTTTTCGGGGGTTGGCTGGGATGTCGCCGTGGGTGCCGCCTCTGCCTCCTCCAACTGCGCCAGAAGCTCCGCTGACGGCTGCCGCAGCTCGCCTGCCGGTACTGCCCGCAGGATAGCGTTGCAGGGTGAGAACGCCGGCTCGGGGTCGGGCATGCACCACCAGGGGCCGCCGTTGAGCTGCTTCAGAATGGGCACATACCACAAGACGATATCACCCCCGGATACCGGGTCGCCGTCGACCCACTGCCGCGGCGGCTGGTAGGTATCGCCCGGTCCGGTAGCCAACGGACCGTCTCCTTCCTCGGGCTTGAAACTGAGCACAAACAGCCGGCTCTCATCCCGGCCCAGCGGATCGGTGCTGAGCATCTGCCAGCGATAATGCAAATCCCCTTGGAATGTGGCCAGCTTGTGCCCTTCCGGGGACGGGTTGTCGACAAAGGGATGCAGTTCCACCTCTTCCTGAAGCTCAACCCAGCCGTTATCCTGCCACATCCAAACCTGATCGTCTTGCGGACCGTCCAGGCTGACATCAATGCGCCAGAACGGCCGGTAGATGGGCACATCGTCGCAGCCTGGCCCGTGGGAGATGAACTCAAACTCCATGGCGCCGTCGTCGTAGAAGCGGATGATCTGCTCGTACCGGTAGCAGCAGATGCAGTTGGGCCAATAGGTGAATTCGGTGAACAGCTGGCTTACCTGAAAGCCGTCGCCCAAATCCAGGATCTCGGTGCCGCCGAAGGGCGGGACAGAGGCGGAAAATCCGATTTCGTCCCGGTAGCCGCCGGGCCAACTGGGGTACCACGCTTCGATCTGGGTGATCTTGGCAGTGGAGAAAATCAGCTGTCCCTGGAAGCTGGCGTCGCGGAAGTTGAGCCCGTCGTGGGCGGTCATCTCCCAGCACACCTCCCAGCCGAACTGTTGGTGGCAGCCGTCGTCATATGCCTGCCGCCGGCTCAAAGGGTCGGATTTGGACCGCTCCGGGCGGGTGCGGGTGAAGAAGGTGCGGGCAACCCGGTTTTCCTGCATGTTGACGAAAATGTGGAAGACCCTGCCGCTCTTAGCGGGGTCCATGTAGGTCAGGTCGACGCACCAGTCCTGGCGGCATTGGTCGTCCATCAGCCAGGCGGACATCGGGATCATCGCTGGATCTGGCTCACCAATGTCTCCCAGGACCGCTCTGACCCCGGGGTCGGCGCTGGCGATGGCCATCGCCTTGGGCAGGATCGCCGTGGAGCCGCCAGGGCGGGCGAGGCGGTCAGTCCAGCTGCCCACCGCCTGGTTGGCGTCCAGGTTGATCACCGCGTTGATGGTGCCGCCATTCGTGTAGTCGTAATAGGTCACCTGGGCGCAGTTGTTCTGCCGGCAGCCGGCATCCTGCCACTGCCTGCTTTCGCCCCGGCTGAGCCGGACCGCGCTCAGATATGCCACCTCGCTGCCGGCAAGCAGGGCTCGAAGCTGGGGATCGGCTGAGACCACTGCTTCTATTGGCGCCTGCTGCAGGGGGCTGCCGGCCATGAAGCTCAAGTCATACAGCATTTTGCCCTTAGCTGACGCTTCCAGCACCGAATGGCTCTGCCTGTCCTGGAACCATATCGAGGCGGCAGCCAGCAGCAGCCCGTATATCAGCACAGTGCTTGTCAGTTTGCCCAGTTTGATTCCAAAGATCATTGGCGGTCCTCATGTGTCCAGGGTAGAAAATGGCTTGATCTCCCAGAAACCATTATACATGGCACAGGGCCGAGCAGGAAACCTGCTCTGATTGTTTACGCTATTCACATAAACGATTAAACTAATGGTATGGAACCGATCACACTTCTTCAGGGTAAACGTATTCTTTTGGGCGTCACCGGCTCTATCGCCTGCTACAAGGTGGCTGATCTGGCCTCAAAGCTGACCCAGGCAGGGGCGCAGGTGGAGGTAATCATGAGTGAGGCCGCCACCCGGTTTGTGTCGCCGCTGACCTTTCGCAGCGTCACCGGCCGGGCGGTCTACACCGACATGTGGAGCCTGGACGATCATGTGCGGCACGTGGGGCTGGCGGAATCTGCCGATCTGTTCTTGATCGCTCCAGCAACTGCCCACACCATGGCCAAGCTGGCCCATGGGCTGGCCGATAACCTGCTGACGGTCACCGCTTTGGCTGCCCGCTGCCCCATTGTGGCAGCTCCGGCCATGGACGGGGGCATGTATGAGAGCCTGGCTACCCAGGAAAATGTGCGGGTGCTGCGCGAGCGCGGTGTCAGGTTCGCCGGCCCGGTTCAGGGGCGGATGGCTTCCGGCCTGGCAGGTCTGGGCAGGATGATGGAGCCCGAGGCGCTCTTTGCCCATGTCCGGCTGGCGCTGGCCGAAGGCGGCCCTCTGACGGGCAAGCGGGTGGTGGTCACCACCGGCCCTACCCGGGAGCCAATGGACCCGGTCCGTTTCATCAGCAACCGCTCCACCGGCAAACAGGGATTGGCGGTGGCCCAGGCGGCTCTGGATGCCGGCGCCCAGGTGACCCTTATTCACGGGCCGATCAGCGAGCCAATTCCCATTGGCGCCGATCCCATGCCGGTAAACAGTACCCAGGAAATGGGTGACGCGGTCCTGCAGGCGGTCCGCGGGGCAGCGGCACTGTTCATGGTCGCCGCCGTGGCCGATTTCCGGCCCGATCAGTTCTCGGACAAGAAGATTAAGAAAACCAACAACGGCTGGGGGCAGGCGATCGGCCTGGAAGTGACCCTGGATATTTTGGAAGCGGTCAAAGCGCAGCGGGCCGAGTGCGATTGCC
>JAHEEY010000547.1 GCA_024640485.1 Chloroflexota bacterium
AAAAGATGAACGCCGAGCTGGAAACATTGCTCAGCGACCTGGCCACCGACGGCTACCACGCCTGGGGCCGGCTGTACGGCATCATCAGCAGCGACAAGCAGGTCGAGTTCGACGGCGAGACCCTTTCCCTGGGGCAGCTGCAGAACCGGTATGAAGACCATCCGGATCGCTCCGTCCGCGAAAGAGCGTTCGCGCTTTACGAACAATCATTCAACGAGCTGTCCAGGAGCTGCGCCATGGCCCTCAACTACCAGGCCGGGTTCCGGCTGACCAGCTACCGCCACCGGGGCTGGGACTCATTCCTGAAAGAGCCGCTGATGAAGAACCGGCTGTCGGCGGAGTCGCTGGACACCATGTGGGGTGTGATCGATGACAACAGCGCCAGGCTGCTGGACTATTTCGCCGCCAAGGCGAAGCTGATGGGGGTGGAGCAGCTGCGCTGGTTTGACGCTACCGCTCCAGTAGGCAAGGTGGAGCGGACCTTCAGCTACAGTGAAGCCGCCGACTTCGTGGTAGACAATATCCGGGCGTTCAATCCCGACATCGCCGACTTCTGCCGTATGGCGGTGGACGAGCGCTGGGTGGAAGCGGAGAACCGCTCAGGTAAACGGGCCGGCGCTTACTGCACCAGCCTGCCGATGAGCTCAGAGTCGCGGATCTTCATGACCTACAACGGCAGCTACAACGGTATGCTGACCCTGGCCCATGAGTTGGGCCACGGCTATCACGGCTATGTGATGAGGGACCTGCCCTACGGCGCCCGCTCCTACACCATGAGCATCGCCGAGACAGCCAGCACCTTCAACGAAACGGTGGTCAACCACGCCGGGCTGGCTTCTGCCGGCAGCGACCAGGAACGGTTGAGCATCTTGGCAACGCGCTTGAATGACGCCACCACCTTCCTGATGAATATCCGCTCCCGCTTTGATTTTGAGCGGGCCTTCTTTGAGAAGCGGGCCCAAGCGCAGCTGCCGGTTGCCGAGCTCAACGCTTTGATGGAGGCGTCTCAGCGAAAGGCGTACAAGAACGGCCTGGCCGACTACCACCCCCTCTTCTGGGCTTCCAAGCTCCACTTCTACAACACCGGCGCCCCGTTCTATAATTTCCCCTATACCTTTGGCTACCTGTTCAGCACCGGCGTCTACGCCCAGGCCAAAGCGGAAGGGGCTTCGTTCCAACAGCGGTATATCGCCATGCTGAGAGACACCGGCTCCATGGACACCGAAACGCTGGCGTCCACCCATCTGGGCGTGGACCTGACCAAACCGGCGTTCTGGCAGTCGGCGGTGGACGCCGCCCTGGCGCCCATCGGCGAGTTCGCCGCTTTGGCGGAGAAGCTGGCCTAAACAAAAAGGGGAGAAGGGGGCGGCGTTCCCTGCGGGGAAATGCCGCCCCCTTCTCCCTTCTTCCTCAATCCTGGCGCGCCGCCGCTTTCCCGATCAGCTGCCCGCCGTTCGAAAGCCCATCTCGTCAGAAATTGTCCGGGCCGTCTCCAGCAGCGGCCCCACGAATCCCTCGATATTCCCCGGCCCAATGCGGAAGGTTGGCCCGGAGATAGAAACGGCTGCCACGACGTGCCGCTGATGGTCGAACAACGGGGCGGCGATGGCGCTGTACCCCTCTTCAAACTCTTCGTGGACGATGGCGTAACCCTGGGCACGGACCTGTGCCAAGGCGCTCTGCAAGCGCTCAAGGGTGATGGCCCGCCCGCGGGGGCTCTTGACGGGCAGCGTCTTGAGGGTGTGGGCCAGCTGTTCGCCATCACCGAAAGCCAGCAGGCAGCGCCCGGGCGCGGTGCAGGTCAGCGGCGTCCGCCGGCCAATCCAGCCGACATACTGGATCGGCTTGGGGCTGGCGATGCGCTCGATGTTGACGCACTCGTCGCCGTCCAAAATGGTCACATTGACCGTTTCGCCGGAGAGCTCCACTAGTGCGGTCAGATGGGGCTGGGCAACGCCGCGGACATCGAGTCGGCCCAGGGCGACACCGGCCAGGCTAATCAGGCCGACGCCCAGCCGGTAGCGCCCGCTGTCCGGGTTTTGGCCCACCAACCCCTCCTCTCTCAAGGTCGACAGCATCCGGGAAACGGTGCTCTTGTGCAGGCCGGTCTGCCGGCTCAATTCGCCAACGCTCAACTCCGGGCTCTCCTCAGTGAAGCTGCGCAGAAGGGAGACCGCCCGCTGGATCGACTGGTTCATCACTATGTCCTATACGAAAATCATGTTGCTTAGGCCGCCGGATCGTCGCAGCGGACCACCTGGCACAACAGCGCCTTGTAAATAGGGAAGCCGGAGATGGGATCGCGGTTCTCCAAATCAGTCAGCTCATTGACGTTGGCCTGCTGCCACGCCTGTGGGCCGATGGGGCCGCCGCCGCCCATGTTGGCCTCGATCACCCCCGGCAGGATGTCGTCGCTGACTTGGGCCCGGTACTTCACCTGCCCACGGGACGTCTGCAGGTAGACTTCATCGCCATCCTGGATACCCCGCTGGGCGGCGTCACCTGTGGCCATGAGCACCTGCGGGAACGGCTGTTTCTTGAGCAGCGAGGGGATGTTGTGATGCTGGCTGCGAAAATCGAACTGGGTGCGGGCGCCGGAGTTGAACACCAGCGGGAATCTCTCGGCGATCTCAGGCGCCGCCAGCGGCCCCTCACTCACTTCGGTATAGACCGGCAGCGGCTGGTAGCCGTGTCCCCGGAACCATTCCGAGCTGATCTCGAATTTGCCGGTGGCGGTCTCAAAGCCAGGGGCGCCGTCGGACCGGAGCAGCCCCAGGGCGTATTTGCGGTACTGCATCGGCGGTCCCAGCACGGTGATCCCGTTGGGGCTGGCTGCCAGCTCCTCGTAGCTGAAGGGCAGCCCCTCGATGGCGCCGCGGATCATCCCCTCTTCAGTCTGGGGCCACAGATGACCGTAACCCAGACGTTGGGCCAGTTCGGCGTAGATCAGGTAATCGTTGCGGGCTTCACCCGCTGGTTCGACCACCTGCCGGCGCATCTGCACGTGGCCGTCGTAATCCTTGTAGGAGTTGATCTCGAACCCTGTGGTCGCCGGCAGAAGCAGGTCGGCATACTGGGAGTCAGCCGTCGGGAAACGGTTGATGCAGACCAGCAGATCCAGGGAGGCCAACGCTTTGCGCCACAG
>JAHEEY010000548.1 GCA_024640485.1 Chloroflexota bacterium
ACCGATGCGGTCCGCCCAGGGGTCTTGGCATCACCCAAAGGGCGCTGGCAGAAGCTGAGCGGTGGGAAAAATATCAACTGGACCACCTCCGATGCCCTGGGAGACCTGGCCGGGCAAAGTACCTACCACAGTAATCGGGTATGGATTCGCCCTGAGTAGATCCAACGCCGATCAACTGGTCGAAATAGGTGGAATATTCAGCTGATCTGCGGCTATTTCAAGGCGGAGAAAGCTTAGACTGCCGTTTGAAATGTGGTATTATTAGCAAAACTTTCAACGAGTATAAAAGGTTCGAACCGTATGGAGTTTCAGATACCGTCTATTAATATTTTGGTCATTCTTCCGGTGATCATCACCCTCAGTACAGGGGTTCTGATCATGCTGCTAGACATGGTCATTCCAGAAGAAAAAAAGCAGTGGGCCCCGTGGTTGACCGCGATTGGTCTGGCCCTGGCATTGGCTCAGACTGTGGGCCTATGGAACTACAACGGCGGCACCTTCACACCGGATGGCGGCCATTCCATGGTGGTGTTGGACAGCTTCGCCAGCTTCCTCAATGTCATCTTCCTGCTAACCGGCCTTTTGACCGTCATGATGTCAGTCAACTACCTGCGCCGTTCCGGCATAGAACAGGTCGAATACTACATGCTCATCCTCTTTTCTTTGAGTGGGATGATGCTGATGGGTATGGCAAATGACCTGATTCTGGTCTTCTTGTCATTGGAACTGCTCTCTATTCCGCTCTACATCATGTCTGGTTTCGCCTGGCCCCGGGCTGAATCAGAAGAATCGGCGATGAAGTACTTCCTGCTGGGCGCGTTTTCGTCCAGCATCCTGGTCTTCGGTATCGCTTTGACCTACGGTGCCGTCGGCTCCACCGCCCTTCCTGAGATTATGAGCGGCATCGGGTCTGCTGGCGTCTTGGGCATGGCCGGGGTGGCCTTCATGCTGGTAGGCTTTGCCTTCAAGGTCGCGGCAGTGCCATTCCATATGTGGACGCCTGATGTCTATGAAGGGGCCCCCACGATTACCACCGCATTCATGTCTGTCGGCGCCAAGGTCGGCGGTTTCGCCGCGCTGCTGCGCGTTTTAGTGACAGGGCTGCCCGATATCAATGAAGCCTGGGTAGGCGCCATAGCGATCCTGGCTGTGCTCACCCTGGTCGTCGGCAACGTGGTAGCGGTCATGCAGACCAATATCAAGCGGATGCTGGCCTACTCCAGCATCGCTCATGCCGGGTATATCTTGATTGCCGTTGCCGCCAGCGGCAGCACCCAGGACGGGGTCGGTTCATCGCTCTTCTACATGCTGGCCTATCTCTTCACGACAATGGGCGCTTTCGCCATTGTGATTGCGGTTGAGCGGCAGGACGGTCAGGGCGTGATGCTGGACGATTACAAGGGGCTGGCGAAGCGCAGCCCACTGATCGCCTTGGCGATGGCCTATTTCATGCTCTCGCTGACCGGTGTCCCGCCCACGGGAGGCTTCTCCGGCAAGTTCTTCGTGTTCCGGGCCGCGATTGAGTCAGATCTGCTCTGGCTGGCGGTTGTTGGCGCGGTCACCAGCGTGATTTCAGGCTACTACTACCTGCGGGTCGTCTATCTGATGTACATGTTCGACGGCGAAGGCGAGATCAACAGCAGTCTGGGGCTGAACACCGCCGTTGCCGTTACCATCTTGGCCACCCTGGTCCTGGGCTTTATGCCTGGTCCCTGGTTTGATTTCGCTCGTGACGCTGTCATGCACGGCGTGCAGCTGGCTGCCGGTGGTTAGTTGACTGGCTGAAGCCGCCCTTACAAGTGTGATCCAGAAGAGCTTGTTCATAGGAACAAGCTCTTTTTTTGGCTCTAGCACGCTGCCGCGGCCATCCATCAACATTAGCGTGGTGTGCCTGCTCATTTGTGGCACCAGCTGGCTCGGCTCACCATCTGCCTCAGCAGGTGCGGGCTATTGGGCAGCTTGGGCTTTCATTCACGCGCTGCTTAACCTGCGTAGAGATGGGGGGTAGATCAGAAAGGCGGGGGTCAGCAGGCAATGGTCTCCCAGGCCTGGCTCATATGTCGGCTGTGAGCAACGGATCCACAAAAAAACAGCGGCGGCGATTGATCTCGCCGCCGCTGTGTCTATTTACAGCCGCTGTGTTAAGTAGATGGTCAGGCCAGCTGACTATCCGTTAACCGCGTGCTTCAGCCGCTTTCTGGCGCTCCAGATGAACATCATAGTGACCATCATCAATGAAGCAATCGCAGTTAGAAGCGCCGCAGACAACAGCGAGGATCTGCCGTCAAGGCGAAGCAGGGAGATCGATGTGGGGCCAGTGATGTCGGTCCACATATAATCTTCAACCTCGCCGCCGCTGGCAGCGCCTCGGACTAGGGCCAGCATGTCGCTGGGCGACGCGCCCGTGGGGCAGCCGTCGGTTAGGGTCAGGCCAGCTGCCGCGAACAGCGGATCGTTCTGCGGGAACAGACGGAATCGGGCGAAGAGATCTTGCGGGTATGCTAAGAATCCAGCAGTGACATAGTCTAGCGAAGTCGGTGTGGTGATAGCAGCGCTGCTGGAGCTAGGAGTCACGGCTGAGTTGACCACCAGCTCGCTGACACCGCCGATTTCTGAATCGCCGAAATCATCGTCACCATTCCAATCGATCCATCCCACCAGGCAGCCGTCACCGCCGCTGATGCTGATACTCAAAGTTTCACTGCCATCAGTCCAGGTGGTGCCAGAAGTGGAAACCCCAGGGTCATCCGAGTCGCCAATTGCGGTGTCGCTTTCCTGTCCGTTTCCTTCACTGGTGACGTTAGCGCCTAATCTCAAGGTGCTGGTCACGTGTCGGGCACCTTCGTCGGCTAGTTGCGTGGCGTGGTATGAACTAGGCAAGTCGCCGAAGTCCAAAGGAGTGCTTGAGTAGAATCCAAAGTCGAGATCAGTCACATTTTGAGTAGACTCACTCAACGAGGCCGTCAAGAGTGATGAAGGTGAGCCAGGAAGTGGCGTTGTGAGATTGTAGCCAGACAGTTCAGGGCTGTTCACGTTCAAAGTCACAGTGTAAGCGCCGCCGATCAGATTGCCAAAGGCATAGTTCCCATCTGCATCAGTAGTAGTTGAACCAATCAGCTGGTTCTGGCTATCCCATAA
>JAHEEY010000549.1 GCA_024640485.1 Chloroflexota bacterium
CGGTGACCGCGTATCTCGGCTTCATCGCGCACGCCGCCCAGGCTGATGCGGATCATTTCTCGGCCCATCGCTCGGGCAACCGAAGTGGCGACAGAAGTCTTGCCAACTCCTGGAGGGCCGTTCAAGTTGATGATGGCGCCTTTCATCTTGGTGCCTGCCAGCTTGCGTACCGCGACGTACTCAATGATGCGGTCTTTGACATCTTCCAGGCCGTGATGGTCGGCGTCGAGCGTTTCTCGAACGTGAGGGATGTCAAGATTATCTTCGGTCATCTTGTTCCAGGGCAGGTCGAGAATCCATTCCAGGTAGGTCCGGATGACGCTTGCTTCGGCTGACTGCTGGCCCTGATACTCCAGCCGTTTCATTTCACTGAGGACGCGCTCTTCCACCGCTTCCGGCAGATTGGCCTCTTTGATCTTCTGGCGCATTTCCTGGGCGGGATCTTCCCCGTCTTCACCCAGTTCCTGACGAATCGCCCGCATTTGTTCCCTCAGCAGGTATTCGCGCTGAGCTTTTTCGGCGTTGCCGCGGGCATCTTGCTGGATCTTGTTCCGGATCTTGGCGATGCTCAATTCCTGATTCAGGTATTCGGAGATAGTCTTCAATCTCTCCACACCGTTGGTCTCGACCAATAGGCCGATTTCCATTTCCAAGGGCGGATTCAGCAGGCCAACGACGTAGTCTGCCAGCTCGCCGGCAGTTGTCTTGTTGCGAGTGTTGGTCATGACCTGTTTGTTGGCTTCGCCCAACGCTTCGGCGTACTGTTCAAGGTAAGCGATCACGCTGAACATCAAATCGTGATCGGCCGCATCCTCTTCTGACTCCAATTCGCTGTAGGTTCCTATCAAGTAGGGGTCGGATTCATCGATAGAGTGGAGTTTGACTCGACGATGAAGCTCTACCAGCATCTGCATGCCCATGTGGGGGGCCCGCAGCACATCCCGTACCGTGGCCAAAATGCCTATTGGCGCGACATCTTCTTTGCCAGGCAGTTCTACCTCAGCATCATATTGCACAAGAATCAACAAATCCCCACCTTGCTCCACCGCCGCTTGGGTCGCGGCCAATGAGCGCCGCCGCCCAATAGAAATCGTGGTGGTCAAGCCGGGAAAGACCGCGCCGCCACGAAGGGGTACTGTGGGTACTTGTTTCAAATCTACTGAATCAGTCATCAAAGGTTATTCCTCTCATATGGCCCAGTCTGTTCGCCACTATCTATGCACTTGCATGACAGCAGCGACAAAACAAGGCATTAACTGAGCCTAATTCTATGGAACAAGATGAGTAATACAATAGCCCTGCATCAGAAACGCGTAAGAAAGCAATATCAGTCGAGAATCGACAGGAGGGTGCCACTTAGGCATAGAGGAAGAAGACTTATGCGGGGTTAATTTAGCGGTGCTGAGCCGCCGATCTTGGCTGCCGGCTGGGTCATGACAGCGAGATAACCAGGAAACTTCCGAAAGAGGGTGATGAGGTCAAAAGCGCGCCGCGCCCAACGGTAGTAGGCGGGCATCTGGCTGAGGCTGGTGACTTCTTCGAAACCGAATTTTTGGTAATAAGGAACCAAGTTGGAGGCGCAGGTAAGCCACAGCGGCTCCGTCTCACGCTCCCTGAGAGCGCTGATTAAGGCCCGCGAGATCCCCCGTTTTCGCCATGGCTTTCTGACCACCAGGGAGGCCAGCTCCCGGGAGCCATCACGGTGAGGTTTCACCTGCGCACAGCCGATGACCATGCCTTCTGGATCGCAGGCCAGGAGAAATCGTTCCCAATCGATCCCGATTGGATTGAGGTGGGCTTCCCGGATCAACTGCTTGATGATCGGCTGATGAGCGGCGGTCGCCGGCTGCAGTGTGTAGTTCATCGTGTTTGTCTGGACAATTGTCTCAAGGAGAACCGCCGCCAGGTAGATGCTGGTCGAAACTGAGTCGTACTCTCGGCTGCCGCCGATCAACGGCAGCCTTGCGCAGAAGAGTTGTCTTGCAGCTAAGCGCGCGACCCTTTTCGTGACATACGACGCATCCTACCGACCATCATGAAGACAGCGCCTATTGTGGTGAAAAATGCCAGGCTGATTTTGGTGGGATCGACGATGGGCTCGACATGAACGCCGTCGGGGCTAATGGTGATCACCGCCACCGGACGCGCCGTGGCAGTGCCGCCGCCGCCGCCACCGCTGCCGATACCGATGCCGCCGCCGCCGCTTTCATCAACGTGCTCATGCACCTGCTCTCCGCCAGGAGTGCCTATGCCGCCGCCGCCGCCGTACCCGGTCCCTAAGGTCACCGAGACCTCCTGGGCCATGATCACCGTGTGCTCTCCAGACACCACTGGTTCCGAAAACACGGCATTAGGTTGGGCCACATCATACAACCGGCTCAGTAACTTGTTGGCCTGTTTCTGATTGGGAATAGCTTCAAAGATGACCCCGCTCTTTATTTCGCTCATGCTGCGCTCCTATAATAGGTGCAGCCGCTGTTCAGCAGCTGACCTGGTTATGACTGACCGTTCTAGATCTTGTTCGCCTATCTCACCCGGTTGAACAGCCCGATGATCACCAGCGCCACTGCCGCCAACGCTGTGAAGGCGAGGGCTGCCTGAAGGGAGCTGTTTTCAATCGGGATCTCCCGCTGATCCGCACCTTCTTCCACCTTCACCGCAAGCGGCAAGTTCCACACCATCCCCCAGAAGGGGAGCCGGATGGAAAATGTTCCAGCTTTTGGGGTGATCACGGTACCATCGACGTCAACTGGCTGGCCGTAACTTGTCTGCCACGAAATCGGCCGGCTGTTTGCGTTTTTCATTTCACGCTTCCTTTGTACTTGTCCAGTCCGTCAATCAGCAATGGACCGGCCAGCTAGCAGGTTTTGGCAGCTTTCATCTGCTTTATCCCACTGTGAAATCCTGCTATATTGTATCATAGCAGAGCTGTGATCCGGATGCTGCCGATCTGCCTGGCGGCTGCATCTGTTTCTAGAGATGATTCAGGGGAGAGTCTTGTGTCACGGTGGCGATGGTGGCTGATGCTCGTCTGGCTCAGCTGCTGGCATGTGCCGGCAGCAGCCGCATCGCCTGCGCATTTCCTGATCTCCGAGCTGTACTACGATACCCCAGGTACCGACCGTGC
>JAHEEY010000550.1 GCA_024640485.1 Chloroflexota bacterium
GTTGGTGCGGACGTTGTCCCCCAGCCGTTGAGACAGGTTGGGGAGCGAGCCGGTCAGGTCGCGGCAGCGGAAGAGCAGCTTCAGGGTGCCGGTGGCGCCGGCAGAGATAATCACATTTCGGGCCAGCATCTGCTCAGATGCTCGGGAAAGTAGAGAGGTGGACGAGCGAGCGGCCACGGCATAGCGGGCGCCTCCAGGCTCCGGTTGGGGCAGGGGCTTGATGTCGACGACTTCCGTTTCAGGGATCAGTACGGCGCCGCGCTGTTCGGCAAAGTGAAGATAATTCTTCTGCAAGCTGTTCTTGGCATCGTGCCGGCAGCCGACCATGCAGCCGCCGCACTGGATGCAGCCGCGCCGCTGTGGGCCGCTGCCGCCGAAATACGGGTCGGGGACCAACGCGCCTTCCTCGCCAGGCTGGCCGAAAAAGACGCCCACCTGGGACGGCCTGAAGCCTGCCTCCTTCCCCATTTCTTTGGCGATCTCCCTTAAAGCGTCGTCGGCAGGCCAGCTCAGGGGATTGGGCACTACTCCCAGCATCTGTTTGGCGGTTTGGTAGTGGGGCGCGAGCAGCCGCTTCCAGTCAGCCAAATGACGCCATGCCGGCGCTTCAAACAGCTTGTCGGATGGTTCCATCAGCACATTGGCATAGACCAGGCTGCCGCCGCCCAGGCCGCTGCCGTGGTAGATCAGCACCCCGTTCAGCAGGCTCATCTGCTGGATGCCGAACCAGCGCAGCGCCGGCAGCCAGAGGTAATCCTTCAGATGCCAGTTGCTCCTGGGGAATTGGTGATCTTCAAACCGGCGCCCTCGTTCCAGCAGCAGTACCTGGTACCCTTTCTGCGCCAGCCGCATGGCCGAAACGCTGCCGCCAAAGCCGGAACCGACGATGACAAAGTCATAGATCGGCTGCTGCGCAGATGATGCCTGGGGAAGAACTCGCTTGGCCAATAGGTATCCATCCATGTTCGCGGCAGCTGCCGGTTCAGCCGCCCGTTGATTTGGGCCCAATTACGCCGGGCCCTGCGGTAGTCGCTATGTTATTCTACAGCAAGGCTCTCAGGGTACAGTGAAAAACCGGCGAAATCGGATTCAATAGGTTCCAAAGGTGAGCAAACCTGAACAGAGGTGATATAATGCCCGCCACTTGTGGGTGGGACGGTTTGCGCCGCTGCCTTGTCATCGAGGCGTTTGATGCGTTCCGGCGATGCTCAATTTCACCTGACGGGATTCGTTTGGAACTGGAGTGATCAAATGCTGAACAAGGGCATCGTGTCTGCGGGGCTGGCTTACCTGATGTGGGGCTTCTTCCCGATCTATTGGAAGCTTTTGAAGCATGTGCCGGCGATTGAGATATTGGGGCATCGCATTGTCTGGGCTTTCCTGGTTGTGGCACTGTACTTGACCCTGCGGAGGCAGTGGGGCTGGATGCCTGCCGCCGTCAGAAACCGGCGGGTGATGCTGGCCTATCTGGCGGCCGGCTGCCTGCTGGGGATCAACTGGTTTACCTACGTCTGGGCGGTCAATGCCGGCTTCATCGTTGAGACCAGTCTGGGCTATTTCATCAATCCGCTGCTGAATGTACTCCTGGGAGTGCTGTTCCTGAAAGAACGCGCCCGGCCTGGACAGCGCGTGGCTATTGGCATTGCCGCTGCCGGCGTCGCCTGGCTGACTATCAGCTACGGCGCCTTGCCCTGGATTGCCCTGACCCTGGCGTTCAGTTTCGGGCTGTACGGCCTGTTGAAGAAGACTTCCCCGTTGAGGTCCGCGGAGGGCCTGACCATGGAGTTGGGTGTGCTGTTTGTGCCGGCTGCCGGCGTGATCTTATATCTGATGGCCAGTGGAGAGGCATTTTTCGTCAGCGGTGGGCTTTCAACAAGCTTGCTGCTAATGATTGGCGGGTTGGTAACCGCGGTACCGCTGCTCTTCTTCGCTGCTGGCGCCAAGCAGATCTCTCTGGTCAGCCTGGGGCTGCTGCAGTACATCGCCCCCACGCTTCAGTTTCTGATCGGTGTCTTCCTGTACAAGGAGCCGTTCTCGACGGAGCATTTGTTGGGATTCGGCTTGATTTGGGCGGCGCTGCTGCTCTACACGGCAGAAAGCATCAATCACCATCGGCGGCCCCGGCTGCAGATAGCTGACTAACAGATCGGGCGCCGCGCAAGCGGCCAATAATGATAAAAAAAGGAGTGATGCGCACATTCAGGGCGGCGCATCACTCCTTTGCATTCAGCAGCATGTGGGAACGAACCTAGCGCTCGCGACGACGGCTGCGTCCGCCGGCGGACCCGCCCCTGGGGGTTCGGTTGGCCATAATCCAGGCCATGCAGTTCTCATCGTGCCCCATCATCACGTCAGCGGCCATGATTGCTTGCTTGATGTCCACTTCCAACGGGTTGGTGATCGCCGAGGTCAGGCCGGCGCCGATAGCCATGGCCAGGAAACCAGCGTTCAGCGGCGCCCGCTTGGGCAGCCCGAAGGAAACGTTGCTGGCGCCGCAGGTCAGATTCACATCCAGCTCTTCCCGGCAGCGGCGGATTATTTCAAATACCTGTCTTCCGGCGTAGCGGACAGCGCCGATGGGCATTACCAACGGGTCAACCACGATGTTTTCCCTGGGGATGCCGTGATCCATGGCCCGTTCCACGATCTTTTTGGCCACGGCGAAACGGACATTTGGGTCTTCGGAAATGCCGGTCTCGTCATTAGAAATGGCGATAACCGAAGCGCCATACTTTTTGACCAGGGGCAGCACCTGTTCCAGCCGTTCTTCCTCCCCGGTAACCGAGTTGACCAGCGCTTGCCCTTCGTACGCTTCCAGCCCCGCTTCCAGCGCGGCAACGATGGAAGAGTCAATGGAGATGGGCGTGTCGGTGACCGACTGTACCAGGCGGATAGCTTTGGCCAGAATCGCCGGCTCATCGCTCATGGGGATGCCGGCATTCACATCCAGGATGTGGGCGCCCGCTTCTACCTGCGCCAGGGCATCACTGATCACCCGGTCGAAATTGCCGGCAGCCATCTCGGCAGCCAGCAGCTTCCGCCCGGTGGGGTTGATCCGTTCGCCGATGATAGTGAACGGGCGGTCGGGCCCAATAATTACCGTCTTGCTCTTCGAACTAATGATGGT
>JAHEEY010000551.1 GCA_024640485.1 Chloroflexota bacterium
TCAGCGCTGCCCGAGACCTGACCGCTGCCCTGGGCGTCCTCTCAGTGCTGCTGGTTTATTTCATTTCCCGAAGGCTCACCCGGGATCCTGTGCTCTCCCTTTGGTCCGCCTGCCTGATGGCCGTATTTCCCCAGGCTGTGCTGTACAGCCGCATCGGCTTCAGCTACAACCTGCTGGTTCCGCTGGTGCTGACTTCCTATTGGGCTCTGGGGGAATATGGCCGTGAGAGCGGCTCCTTGGCGCTGGGCCAGGCTGCCCCCCGGCGCCTATGGCTGCTTCTCGCGGCCATCTCCGTCGGGCTTGGCACCTTGGTGGATTTGTGGATGTTCTCGCTGTTCCTGCCCCTGATTGGTGTGGTCCTGCTGCGCCATGCCCGCGATTTGAAATGGGCGGTTCCCCTCCTTTTCATCCCGTTCCTGATCTATGCCGGCATCAATCTAGCCAGTTCCCCGAACGCTTTCCTTTTTGACCTCCGCTTCACTCTCTCACGGCTTTCCGGGGGAACCCTTTCCGGCCAGCTGCGCAGCCTCGCCGACAACTACAGCCGCCTGCTTTCCCAGGATCTCTGGCTCACCCTATCCGTGATCGGCCTTTTCTTCATCCCTTTGCCCCGCCAGCGGCTGCTGACCTCGCTCTATTTCTTGTTCCCCATCGTCTTCATCGGCCGTTCTCAGGCGTTGTTCAGCCTGAGCGCCTACTACATGATCCCGCTGCTCCCGTTCGTCGCCATCAGCGTCGGCACCTTGCTGCGGCATGGGCTGCCCTGGGCTCACCAGCTGATAGTCGACGGCTTGAGCAGCTTCGCCGCCAGGGATAAGCGCCGCTTATTCTGGACTGGTTGGATGCAGCGCCAGCTGAGCGCGTTTGCCTGGCTGATATTGCTCATCTTGGCGGTAACCCCCTTTGCCGTCAATTCGATCCAGCTGGCTCAGCAGGTGATCGGTCGGATCCAAACAGCCATTGACCCCTTCTTGATCTCAGCCCAGGACGCCGGCAGTGCCGCCGCCTACCTCAATGCTCGCCTGGCAGCCGATGATCTGGTCATCGCCTCCCCTGGCATCGCCTGGATGCTGGAAGCCAATACCGCCGATCCTCAGATGACCCTGGCCTTTGGCGGTCAGGCCACCCCCCATCTGCCCGCCGGCATCCCCAAAAGCCGTTTCGCCTTCTCACCCGAAGTCAGCCAAGCCGCTGTCGTCATCATCGATGATTATTGGCGCAACTGGGCCTACCACAACGTCGCCGGCTTGACTGACATTATCAGAGAGATCAACCGTTGGCCCATGGTCCTCAAAGTTGGCACCATCGAGCTGTACGCCAACCCCAACCATCCAGACTTCCACCAATACCTGCGCCAGGACATGGGCGCCTCCCTGTTACCAACTGAAGTTGCCGTTGCCGCTGGCTAACGCCGCCGGCCAATATTGCGTCTAGTAGAAACTGGTGCGCAGCACCGGCTGAAACAGCTTCTTTCGGTGGGCACAAACCGGATCCACGGCGCAGGCGGCGCAATCCGGTTCGCTCATCTCCGGACATCGCCTTCGGGCATTAAAAAAGAACCAATCCACCGCCCCCATGCTCCTGCCCGAGTCCGCCACCAGCCTCGCCACCGCCTGATAGGCGGCGAAACGCACCGCCCACTCTTCATCCTCACTCACCACTTCCCTGTTCTGCAGTCTCTCCAGCAGCGCTGCGTCAGCCACGTCGATCAATCCTATCCGCAGGCAAGACCGCATCAGATGATAATCGATCACCGGGGACATCACTTCCTGCGCCCCGAATACCAGGTACTTCTCCGGCCGCTGCGCCAAAACCAAAGCCAGCAGGCCGCTCTTTTTCCGCAGCGGGTCCTCTTTGTACCCCCCAATCCTGTCTAGCAGGGAGAACAGCGTCTGCAGCGGCCGGCTGCTGGCTCTCGTCTGCGCCAGGATCAGCGCGGGCGTCAGCCCCAACGCGATCATATCCCGTCCGTAGCTGTTGGCCATCTCCAGATGCAGATCCAGCGCCGGCATCGGGTCGCTGCCATCGTCCCCCCGGAACAGCGCGGACATCTCCTCCCTGGTAACTAACGCTTGCCGCTCCGGGCTGTAGAATGCCGGGTCCGAAGAGAGCGGTCGCATGTACGCCTGGAACAGGTAGGACGACCCCTTTCTCACCGCCCCGTCGATAGGCGCCAGCAGCGGCAGGTGGTACCGCCCATCTTTGGCGGTCCAGAAACTGAACTGCTGCAGGATAGACGCGAAGAAGCAGTCCAACGCCCCCGGATCACCCACCGGCGGAAACTCAGCCCCGGTGAACTCAAATGGGGTCGCTTCCGGCAGCTGTGCCACCGCCCCTGCCGCCCGCTGGACCTGCCCCTGGTTCACCGCAACCCGCTCATCACCCCAAATTTCCGGCGCCGGCCTGTCGTTCAGCAGCGCCTGCGGCCCCATCGCCCCGATCATCTCCGCCGCCAGCGGCATCGCCTGCCGCGCCGCCATCACCGGATGGTCGGCCCAGTGGGCCAGCACCCCGCCGCAAAACGTATCCCCTGCCCCTGTGGGATCAACCGCTGCCCGCTTGACTGCCGGCACTGCCGTCTTCACATCACCTTGGATGACCCATGCCCCTTCACTGCCCAGGGTGATGAACAGGACCTTCCCCGCAGCGATTCCTGCGTCTGCAATCGAACCAAACAGCGTCTTGGCTTCGCTCCGATTCATAAAAAACAGATCGACCGAACCAATCAGCTCAGCTGCCCCTTCAGGATCGCCCTGGATGAATTGAAGATGCGTGCCCGCGGAAATCAGCCTGGCACCCCGCTGTCGCGCCCCACTGATAAATGACTGTTGTTTATCGATATCTCCCAGCGGGATGACGTGTACCATATCGAAGCCCGACAAGTCCGCCGGCAGATCCTCGGGTGACAGCGCCAGCTCCGCCCCGAACGCTGCCGACAGGTAAGTCGTCTGCCCCCCGCGATGGTCAATCTCGAACCGGGGCAGCTCGTCCGGGCTGACAATCGGCCCAATCCATCGCACCAGTGCCGCCGCCGGCTGCAGCGCCTCTGGCATCGGCTCCGGTCGCGGCGCGAACAGGGTCACTTCGGCCCCGCTCCGCCTTGCCGCCAAGGCCGTATACATCCCG
>JAHEEY010000552.1 GCA_024640485.1 Chloroflexota bacterium
GCCATTCAAACGATTATATGCCAGCCGGCGGGAAATTCAACCCTCGGCGGCCCCAAACTGCGTCGGTAGGCGGCCTAGCTGGTTGGCCACGGATCGGAGAAGTTCTCGACCCGTTCCAGGAACATCACCAGGTTGCCCATCAACCCTTCCATGCTCAGCTTTGATTTGCCGAATACCATCTGGTCCTTGAATTGGACATCGAACAAGGTATACAGTGTGTGGCAGGCCACCGAGTATGCCCCTTCCAAATCGTGCTCACTCCCCTGGAACGGCGCCCCATTGACCACCACATCGTGGAGCGCATCAAACCCTTCCTTATCCACATGATCGCTGATGTATTTGAATAGGGTGAGCAGTCTGGTCAAATCTTCCATTGCCTCTCTCCTTCCTTATGAACTCGTTTTGCAGCAGCCAGCCTTGTCCCCTTCAACCAAGATCGTGATCAGTGAGGCATTGAGACGGATAAAGACAGTCCGATCAATTAGATAATTAGCCTATGACACGAACACTCACTTGGCGACGTCAAGTCCCAGCCTGACAAGCGTCCTGTTAACCGGGTAACAGTGTAAAAGTCGATTGAATTCAGGAATCGCCTTTGCAGGAAACGGAGGCAACTTCACAGCAATTCTCGAATCCAATACTGCAAGATTACATAATAATAACAGCTAACCTGTCAAATTCCAAGGATTTGTGAAAAACTCGTGAAATTCGTCTTGCCCACATATGGGCATCTTTTGCGGGTTTGGGCCGTTTGGGTACACAAATGCCGGTTTTGCTGCCGGTAATGTGAAGTCGGCGGCGTGAAAACCGCGTTTTTTGGGCCGCTTTTAGGGACATTACATAAGGAACGGAGCGCTGCTGGACGGGCCGCACGGCTTTGATCGGGGCAGACACGAAAACGGCTGGTCGTTTGACCAGCCGTTTCTCATTCATGTTCATAGGCGGCGGCGAGCCGCCGGTATGGGAAGGCAGCGGAACCGCCCTAATGTGCCGCGGATAGGACGCACCACTCCAGATCGGTCTCAACGACCGGCAGGCCGTCGATGCGGATGCCGTCCAACAGCTCGCTGGCGGCGGTCGGCTTGGCCAGCCCGGTGCAGCCGTTCTCCACGGTCACCTGCCAGCCGGCAGCCTGGAACGCTTCCAGGGCCAGCCGCTTGTAGGCCGCTTCTTCCAACTGGTGCTGGCGCAGCAGTTCGGCGTTGGCGTTCTCAATTTCCGGGAAGAAATGGGAGATAGCCAGGAAGCGGCCGTCCATCACCCGGCCCAATTCCTTCATCAGATCGCCAGGGTTCTCGATATTTGGCAGGCCCAGATTGGTGGTCATGCAGCTGACGGCGTCATCCTTGAAGGGGGTCTGGCGGGCATCAAAGGCCAGCAGGCTGACCCGATGGTACTCACCCACGCTTTCCAGCCACTGCTTGTTGCGGCGAAGCACGTGGGGGCTGAAATCGGTGATAATCATGGGCCGTTCGGTCTCCAGCAGGATCTTTTCCGCCAGATAACCGTGACCGGAGGCGATGTCGACCACCGGGCCGCTGCCTTGTGCCAGCTCTTTGACCACATACTCTATCTGGGAGTCCCAGCAGGCCATGTACGCTTCCGTGTAGATACCGTGGTTAGCTTTTGCTTCCAGCGTGCGGGATTTCTCGAACTCGCCCAACTCTTCCAGGGCCATGGAGCGGAAGAATTGATCGGCCGGGGAAAGGGCATCGACCGGGCCGTACAGAAGCTTCTTCTTGACCTCCGGATGCTCTTCCAGGTGGTCCAGCAGGGCGCTGTCCACCTGCTGCCACAGATCGACACCATCCTCGGCATCGACTACAAAATTGCCAATACCCTCACGGACCTGATAGACGGCGCCGCAGCCGGCGCAGCTGGCGTCGGCATGGATGATCCGGTGGGTAAATTTCTCTCTGACTTCCCAGGCCAGCTGGTCGTGACAAGCCGGGCAGCACAACATCTTAACAACGAATTCTTGCATACGTTATCGTCCTCAAACAACTGTCGATTTTAAAACGGCGGGCTATGGGTGGTTAACTTGGTCTCACCAACTCGGCGGCTCGCGATGCTCAGTTTGATGTCAGCGCCGTCATTGTAAATTGAGGCCATAAGGGCCGGACGCTGATTATACCAGCCTCGTGAATTTCGTCATCTCGGTTAAGGAAAGCGGCTCGACGGCGGCGGATCTGCTCTCTTTTGGGGGTTCAGTGCGCCTATTTGGGCCAAGGCGTGTATAAATAGATATGAAGAACGAATGCGACATTGTCCGGCGGCTGGCGCCGGGGTACGTATTAGAAACCTTGAGCGAGCGCCAACGGGCCCGGGTAGCGGCCCATGCCGCCGGCTGCCCCGGCTGCCAGGAAGCGATCGGCCGGGAGCTGCGGCTGGCCCAGATGGTCAAGCTGACCCTGGAGCAGCAGGGAAGCATCGACCGCCGCCGGCTGGCAGCGCTGCAGCCGCCGCCGCCGGCACGCCGGCAATCCGGCATGTGGCAGAAGCGGCTGGCCGCCGGGATGGTGGCGTCGATTATGCTGGCCAGCGGCTGGGGGCTGTGGCAGGGAAAGGTAGACCCGATCTGGGCGGGACCAACCAATACGACATATGCCGCTGAAGCCCATCGGGCGACGTTGACGGTCACCGAGGCGCCGGCAGTCAGCGCCGCCAGAGCGCAGACGGTACCAGCCGGCGCCGTACAGACCGCCGTGGCCACCGCCCCGCTGACCCCGGCGGTCACCGGAGCGCTGCCGGTGCCCAATCCGACGCCGATTTTGGCATTGACCCAATCAACCCCGTAAACGGGGAAGCGGCTGCCCGAGCAGCTGAATTGAACCAAACTGAACCACCAGTAGAGAGAACGAATGAGCGAAGCAACCGAACCAAGAGAACCACAGGCGACCGACTTCTTATCCCGGCCGCTGGAAACTGTTTTGAGCCTGGACTGGGAGAAAGGGATCTACATCCTGTTCATCCTGGCAGCCATCGTCAGCCGATTCTGGGGGCTGGGCGCCCGGGTGATGAGCCACGATGAGAGCCTGCACACCCAGTTTTCCTACCAGTTTTACAATGGGGACGGCTACGAGCATACCCCGCTGATGCACGGACCGTTCCTGTTCCAC
>JAHEEY010000121.1 GCA_024640485.1 Chloroflexota bacterium
CCCGGATCCCCAGCAGATCGATCTTGGGCAGACCCAGCGCTTCCACATCCCGGAAATCATATTGGGCGGTCAGCAGCCCTTTGGCGGCCCACTGCACCGGCAGTACGTCAGTGAGCGGGCCTGGGGTGATGATAACGCCGCCGGGATGGAGCCCCAGATGGTGGGGAAAGCCGATCAGCTGGAATGCCCGGCTCATCACCTCGCGTTCCCGGCTGTCAGTCAGCCCATCCAGCAGTTCGTCCAGGTCGGGCCGTTTGCGCTGGGCCCGGTCCGGATGCCAGTTCCGCTTAACCATGCCGCTGAGCTGCTTGATACGGCTTTCGGGAATGCCGTACGCTTTAGCCACCCCCCGCACCGCCGATTTGGGCTGCAGGGTGTTCATGGTACCCACCATCGCCACTCGATCCTCTCCGTACCGCTGGCGGACGTAGGTTAATACTTCGTCCCGCCGCCGGCTGCAGAAATCGAGGTCGATATCGGGCATGTTGGCCCGGGCCGGGTTCAGGAAACGCTCAAAAAGCAGCCCATGGGCCACCGGATCAACAGTGGTGATGCCCAGGGCGTAGGCGGTCAATGAGTTGGCCACGCTGCCCCGGGTACTGACAGGAACATCCTGCTGGTGGGCGAAGCGTACGATATCGGCCACCAGCAAGAAGAGTGGCGCGAAACCGTGACCGATGATGCTGGACAGCTCTCTGTCCAACCGCTGCTGGTAGCCGGCCTTGTCGGCATCTGGCACGGCAGCCAGCCGCTCTGTCAGCCCCTGGTTGGCCTGAACGGTGAATGCCTCTGCCGGCGTCTGTCCTTCAGGAAGGTCCAATTTGGGCCAGATCGGGTCGCCGGCAGGGGTTGCCGGCCGGCAGGCAGCGATCACCTTGTTTACATTGGCAATCGCGTCGGGAAAGTCGGCGAACCGGCCGGCGATCTCCGCCGGGCTGAGCCAATGACCGGCCAGGGCGGGATCGGCGACCTCTTCGATAGCGCAGTTGCGCTCCACCGCCGCCAGCAGAGGGAGCAGCCGTGCCTCTTCCGGCTCGATGCCGGTGATCGGCTGGGCCACCACCGGCTCCATCCCGAAACGGCTGCCGGCGGCTAACAGGGCCCGGGCATGGCGCTTATCCGCTTCGCTGTTGATGGCCAGACCCAGGTAGCAGCGGTCAAAGAAGATCCCCCCCAGTCGGGAGGCATACTGCTGGGCCGCCTTCTCCTGACCGGTACGCAGATAATGGGCCATCCAGCCGGTCTGTCCGGCCTCGATACAGATGAGGCCGTGATGATGCCGTTTCAAATCTGCCCAGGCCAGGCCGCGCAGCAGTCGTTCTTCCCGGTCAGGATGCCCCTGCAGGCAGGCCGACAGCCGGCAGAGGGAGCGGTACCCTTCCGGGCCGGTAGCCAGCAGGATCAGGTGAGCCGGCGCCTGCGGTCGGGAAGCGATGCCCGGCAAGGGCGGCGCCAGGGTCACGGTCATGCCGGTGATGGGGCGGATGCCGGCTTGCTGGCACGCCTGGGAGAAGGAGAAGGCGCCGTAGAGGCTGTTCAGATCGGTGAGGGCCAACGCCTCCATGCCGCTGTCAGCCGCCCGGGTGACCAGTTCATCAATGGCAGCGGTCGCTTTGAGCAGGGAATAGCGGGAATGGACGTGGAGGTGGGTGAATGTCGCCGGATCTAGTTCGCTCATCGGGGGGGATTATAAGCCGGCAGCCGCGAAAAGACAGGGTTCCCGGCGAATTTCGGCAGCGATGGGAACAAAAAGGCCGGCGGTTAAGCCGCCGGCCTCTGTTGATGAGAAGAGCCCGAGCCCGCCCCTTATCGAGGCGCGGCCGGAGTAGCTTCCGAGCCGGGCAGTGCCGGCCGAGCGGCCGGTGACAGCAGGGTCATCGGGGTCGGCCGGGGCGTGGTGGTGGCGCTGTCGTCCCGGGTGGGGATGATCAGCTGGGGGCTGCCGGCTGCCGCTGCGGGGACATTGATACTCACCGGGCCGAAGATGTTGTTGTTCTCGGCGGGACATTCGTTAACCGAGTTGTCAGTGTCCACCTGGGCATACAGGTTGTGGGCCCCAGCGGTGAAGAGCAGGTTGTGGGTAAAGGTCTTGCTGGCACCTGCGGGGAAGTCGCTCCCTTGAGCGCCCCAGAACTCGTCACCCAGCACTGTCCAGGCCGGCACCCGATCGATATAGAAGTCAATGTAGAAATTGTTGCCGGCTCCTACCGCAGCCGTTCCCTGGTTCTTGACGGTCACGGAGACGGTGGTGAGCTGACCTGCCGACGGCGACGCCGGGGTCAGCTGGATTCCGGTGACCACCAGGTCGATCGCTGACGCCGGCGCGCAGGATACGGTGATATCAACCGTAGCCGCCAGCGAATTGTCAGCACCGTCGTTGGCCCGGTAGGTGAAGCTGTCCTGGCCCACGAATCCAATTGCCGGTACGTATCTAAACGACCCGTTGCTGTTCAGCGTGAGGGTACCGTAGGTCACATTTCGGACCATTGCCGCCGTCAGCGGATCTGTGTCAGCATCGGTATCGTTGCTCAAAATACCGGGGGCGCTGACGTTCAGGGTCACATTCAGGTTGGTGCTGTACGCGTCATTGTTGGCTACCGGCGGATTGTTACCCGCCGCGCTGACGGTGATATTGACTGTGACCGTAGCGGAGTTGGCGGTGCCGTCATTGGCATGGTAGCTGAAACTGTCAGTGCCGCTGAAACCATTGTTCGGCGTATAGCTGAAGGAGCCGTTGGCATTGAGGGTCAGCGCTCCGCTGCTGACACCGCTGTTCAGCACCGCGGTCAGGCTGTCGCTGTTAGCGTCGGTATCGTTGGCCAACACGCCGGGGGCAGCCACATTCAGGACGGTGTCCTGAGGGGTGCCGTAACTGTCATTCCGAGCAACCGGCGCGGCGTTGGCCACGGCGATGGTGACGGCAGCCGCAGTCGAGCTGCCTTTGCCGTCATTGGCGGCATAGGTGAAGCTGACGTTTCCGGCGAAGTTAGCCGGGGGCACATAGGTGAAGGAGCCGTTGGCGTTGAGGGTCAAGGTACCGCTGGCTACATTACTGCGCAGCTGGGCGGTCAGGCTGTCGCCGTCGCCGTCGCTGTCGTTGCCCAACACCCCAGGCGCCGGCACATTCAAGGTGACGTTCTTAGGAGTATTGTAGGAATCAGCCAGAGCAACCGGCAGCTTGTTGGCGATGCCGGAACCCATCACAACGGGCAGGTAGAGATAGGTATCACCCACCGTGGTTCTGTCGACGGCAGAATCAAAGGTGGTCGAGGGGCTCAAACCTGAGCGTGCCGTAACCGTGGTGAGATCCACAGTCCCATCTACCGCCCCGCCGGGGATGTTGACGGTGACGATCACCGTACGGAAAGCACCGGGCAGCAGGGTGACGCTGGTGGGCGCCACAGTGACCGCCCAGCTTTGGTTGGAGCTGACCGTGAGGTTGTAGCTGTCAGCCATAGAGCCGATATTCCTGACGGTATGCTGGTATCTGACGGTGGTACCCGGCTGTCCACTGATGGCTCGATCTGGCACGATCCGAACGCCCAGCGCCCCAGGAGGCGCTGTTACTGTGGTGGTATCGACCGCTTGATCGAATACCAGCGGATCGTTCTGGGAGATGACCGTCACCGTGCTGTTGTCCACGCTGTTGAGCAGCGCTGAGATAGGCACGTCGATAGTGACAGTGATGACCGCCGAACTGCGGGCAGCGATGGTCAGCGAAGTCGGATTCGCGGTCACTGTCCAGCCCATGCTGCTGACCGGGTTGACATCGAAAGTGTCGGCTACATTACCAGTGTTGCTCACCGTGTGGGTATAGACCAAAGTTCCGCCGGCAGCGGCGGCATCAGCCTGCGCCGCTGGGACGATGCTCACCTGCGAGAGGGCGCTGACGGTGGTGGTGTTCACCACTGTGGCCTGCAGGCCGGCGTCTCCGACCGAATCAGCGGTGATCGCGATGGTGTGCCGCTGTCCTACGGTCCAGATGGGCACGTCGACCCTGACCGTGACCACGGCAGAACCGCCGGGCGCCAGGGTCACTGACGCCGGTGACACGTCCACCGTCCACGCCAGCGGGCTGCTGACATAGGTCAGATTAAAGGTGTCGCTGGCGTTGGCCAGGTTGGTCAACGTGTGGGTGTAGAAGACGGTGACATTATCCGGTTCCGCCGCATTGTGGTCCGGCGCGAAGGACATATCATAGACCGCCGCTACCCGGGTGGTATCGACCACGGTGTCGCGGGTACCGGCATCGTCTGGGGTAGTCGCTTCGATGGTCACCGTATGCACGGTATCGCTCAGGGCCGCGGATGGGATCTGCACCGTCACCGTCACGGCAGCCGACTCGCCTGCCAGCAGCAGGCCGGTTCGAGCCGGCTGCAGGGTGACGGTCCATCCAGCGGGAGCGGAACCGGCGACACTCAGATCGAACTGGTCGGGGCCGTCGCCGCTGTTGGTGACGATGTGGGTGTAAGTGATGGTTTCGCCCGGCAGGCCAATGCGCGATCTAGCGGGGTCAATGGTGACCCCATAGGTCTGGGCAATGGTGGTGACATCGACTGCCGTATGGACCACCTGGTGCGCATCGGTTACGGTAATGGTGGTGGTATCCACGAAGCCGGGCAGGCCGCCGGTGATCACCAGGGTGACTGTGACCGATTGGCCCGGGTTCAGATTAGAGATAGTGGTCGGTGAAAGCTGGTATCCCCAACCACCGGCAGGCGGCACCGAGACGTTGGCCATCGTCAGGGTGTAGCTGTCGACGAAGTCGCCGGTGTTGGTCAGCAGATGAGTGTAAACGTAGCGGTCGCCGGAATTGATCGCCGCCGACTGAGAAGCCGGCTGGAAGGCGAACGCTGGTATCTGGATATACTCATCGGCGCCGATATCTACCTGGATACCTTGCTTTCGAGGCTGGCCATCGATGTCGATGCCGTTGAGATAGGTGATGCTGGAGGTGCCGGCATCCCTTGCTGGCGAAGCGGCAGACACATGGTAATAACCGTCGGTGAAGAGCGGATTGCCGCTCAGACTGTTGGCACCAGGGTTGTTAGGCGAATTCAGATCAATGAAATAGAGGTTGTAGGATAGGGTCGACGTGGCGGCATTGTCGTAGATCGCCTGCCCAAGCACCGCGCTGTTATTAGCGAAGATGTTGTTAAGAGCGGTGACAGCCGTAGCGGCATAGACCGCGCCACCTTGGCCGCTGGTGGTGCCAGCGTCATTGCCGGCAAAGCTGTTGTTTTCCAGCAAAGCGGGGCCGGCGGCGATGTAGATGCCGGCGCCCTGACCGTCAGCCGAAGCGGCATTAGGCAGGTGCTGGTTGTCAGCGAAGACTGTGCTGGCGACATCCAATGTGCCGCTGAGATGGTAAAGGCCAGCGCCGTATCGAGCGGTATTGCTCATCACAAAGCTGTTGGCCAGCAGCAGATCGGAGCCGGCGTTGTAGATGCCGCCGCCGACGTCAGGGAGCATGCTGCTGCCGTCCAAGAAAGCCCGGCCGTTTTGGATGAACAGGCCGCTGAGGGTGACATCGTGGCCGGCCTCAACGTAGATGACCCGGTGGTCATCACCGCCATCCAGGACAACGGCGTTGGTGATAGGCAGTACAGTAGTGAACTGATCCACCGAGCTGTAACCGCCGCGGATGGTCAGTGACTTATCGATGAAGATATTCTGCCGGTAGGTATCAACACTGACGGTGCGGGTGATCGCGCCGCTGTAGGTACCAGCCGCTATCAGGATATCGTCTCCATCCAGCGCCTGATCGATGGCATGCTGGATGGTGGCACACGGGTTGTTGACATCGGTACAGTTGGAGTTGTCGAGGCCACCGCTGCCGGCGACATAGCGGGTTCCTGGCCCGAAACCGATTTCGATATGGTTGGTGGCATTGTCAAAGATCTGCGCGTTTGTTGTCAGACGGGCGATCAAGGACGGGGAGGCTTCACCACCGCCCAGGGCGCTGCCCAGGATCTTGACCTGCAGCAGCACCGTGATCGACTCCGCCGGAGCCAGCTCTACCCGGGGCGCGATTACCGCCCCGTTGTCGTCGACGACAGCGGCGGTGGCATACCCTTCCGGCCCTGGGTTGGAGATGATGTCGAAGGTGCCGGTCTCGTTGCCGATATTGGTCACCCGGTGTTCATAGGTGATAATCTGCCCGGGCAGCCCGAACTCACCAAAGCGGTCCGGTTCCACATCGACGCCAGGCACCTGACCGACGGTAGTGGCGATGGTGCGCACAACCGAACGGGAGGGCAAAGTGGCTGAGCGGCACTCGACCTGCGCTTTGTGGATGCCGGCAGTGGCGGTCAAGGGCACCGTCACCGTGAAGTTTCGCTGCACCGATTCGCCTAATGTGAAGTCATCCCAACCCAACAAAACGGTTTGGCCGTCCCCCTGGAGGGTGCCCCACGCCTGGGTCTGGCTGGATAAGGTGATGGTGATACTGTCGGTGTAGCCGTTGGAATAGGCTGGCGGCGGCGTAGTCACATAGGAAGGGCTGCCGGCGTTGTAGATAATCAGCTCATACGTCAGGGTCTGTCCCGGGAAAGCGGAGCGGGCAACCGTAGTGGGCCTGATGTCGCAGCCGAAATCCTTGTAATATTCATCGGCGCCCACATCGCTGAACTCCGCCGTAATGGGAGCGGTGTTGCCGTCCGGCCGCGTCTGGCTGTCGCCGTCGAAGTTTATCAGCGGATCAGGCCCTAACAGCAGCGCTGGATCAGCTTGATCGATATTGGGGGAATCGACGCTGAGATGCCAGGCATCCAACAATCCAGGGCTCCAGGTGTAAGCGTTGGTGCCGGTGATGTTGGTGCTGTTGCTGTAGAAATTGTTGTGACTGACCGCAGTGCCGCCGCTGGCAGAGTAAGCGCCGCCGCCAACACCGCTGTCAGTATTGGAGTAGACGATGCTGCTGTTGAGCACCAAGGGGTTGGCGCCGCTGTCATTGTAGACACCGCCGCCGGTACCGCCGGCGTTGTTCCAGCCCACTGTATTGTGGTAGATGCTCAAGACACCGGTATTATGGATGCCGGCGCCGTCCCCGGCAGCGTAGTTGTCATGGAAGATAGCGTTGACAAAGCGTCCGGTTCCGGCAGCGTAGACACCACCGCCGTCGATGCCAGCGCTGTTGCTGACCACCACGTGATTGCGGATCATATATTGGGCGCCGCTGTCGAAATAGAAAGCGCCACCGTCGCTGGCGGCACTATTGCCGCTGAACTGATCGTACACCGCGTATTGGCCGACTCCCGGAGCGGATCTAATTTCGCGGACCACATAACAGCTGCCGCTGACGTTGCCGTTAAAGAGGACATCGGTATTGGGGCCGCCGTAATAGGCGCCGCCCCGACCCGCCTGGCTCTGGCAGATAGCCGTTGCCTCAAAGGCAGCAAGGGTACTGCTGATAGCTCCGCCTGGCTGATAGATTGCGCCGCCGTCGGTGATGATCGTGCCGTTGGTGAAGGCCAAATCATTGAAGGTGGGGCTGGCGCCAGGGGCGATGTAGATGACCCGCCCTTCTCCCATGGCATCGATCCGGGTGCTGACCGCGCCGTACTTATCGAAGTCACCAGGGTTGGTGAAACTACCGGGCAGCAGAGAGCCGTTGAATATCAAATCTTCGCTGACGTAGCCTACCTGCAGGGTGCCGTTGCGCGGCTGGACGCCGCTGCAGACACCGCGGGCGATATCGACCGTCAAAATGCCGTTGCTCTCGGCGTAATCAATCGCCGCCTGGAGCTCGCCGAAGATGACACCACCTACCTGGATGATGCAGGTGCTCACTTCATCAGCGCCAATGTCGGGCGCGCCATTGGTGGGGCGGACATCGCCGTCGTAATCAATGCTGATGGTGACGGTGGGGGCACCAGTACCTTGATCGACCCCCGGAGAGTAGTCCAGCAGATGATAATCTTCTAACAGCGCATCCACATAGAGCGGAGTCGACGAGATGTTGCCGTTGACCCCGGCGCCGGCGACACCAACGTAGTTGGTGCTGTTGTTAACGGCGTCGTTGCCGCCCACAGTGGGGGTGCCGCCGGCGCTGTGGATGCCGGTGCCGTCGTTGCTGTCTACCAGATTGTTGTAGATGGCCGGGCTGCCGCTGGCGTTGTAAATACCACCGCCATAGCCGAAGAACGCCTCATTGCCGATGATGCTGTTGTGCCAGATGCCGGCACTGCTGCTGACATTGTAGAGGCCGCCGCCGTAGTTGGCGGCGATGTTGGCGTAGATGAAGTTGTTGCGCAGATCGACGGAATCGCCGGCGTTCAGATAAACGGCAGCGCCATCATCCGCGTTGTTGCGATAGATATCGTTGCTGTCTACCAGCAGGCCGCCATCGTTTTGATAGAGGGCGCCGCCGCTGGTCGCCTCGTTAGTGAAGAAACGGCTGCCGCGCACCGTGGCTTCACCAGACGGGGCGTTGTTGTATATGACACCGCCGTTGACAGCGGTATTGGAGTATGCCTCGCTCTGGTAAAGGGTCAGGGTGCCGGCATTGTAGACGGCGCCGCCATTGCCAGCGTCGCTGTGGCTGAAAGTGACCGCGCTGATGTCGAGCTGTCCCTGGTTGTACAGGGCGCCGCCGCCATTGACGATGCCAGCGGAAGCGGCATCACCATTAATCAGGGAGAAACTGGTCACCGTCACCACGGCGCCATCCGCCACGAAAAGGCTTCGTCCTAAACCGCCGGGATCGAGGACTGCCGGCGCGCTGACGATGGCCCAACTGCCGTCCAGGGTCAGGGATTTGGAGACGTACAGGGTCTGAACTACATTGGTGGCGCTTTCCAGCCGGGTGTTGACACCCAGGCAGACGCCGCTGACCTTGACCGTACTGCTTATCACGGCCCGATCCACCGCTCGCTGCACACTACCGTAAACGATGTTGGGAGCGGCGATGTCGTACGCTTGACAGCCGCCGACCTCATCGGCGCCGATATCGAAGCCCTGGTGAGAGGGGCGGATGTCATCTTGATAATCTGTCAGCAAGGGCAGCGTCAAATCACCTTTGTCCACCACCGGCGAGCTGAAGTTCAAACTGAAGTCGAAAGCATCGAGATCAGTAAACTGGGGATCTACCGACAGATGGCCGGTGCCGCCGCCGCTGATGGTGCCGCCGAAGTCAGTGCCGTTATAGATGAAGTCGTTGTATCCCAAGGTGGGGGAGGAGCCGCTCTGGCCAAAGGCGCCCCCGACAGCGGCAGCGCTGTTGCTGATAACGATGTTGCCCCGGAGGTCGGGAGAACCGGCGGCCACATAGAAACCGCCGCCGCTGCTGTCAGCCGTGTTGGAATAAACGGTATTGTGCCACAGGAAATTATCTCCGCCAGCACTGTAAACGGCACCGCCATTGGCGGCACTGTTCAGATAGAAGAAGTTGTTCTGGACTGTGGCTGTGAAACCAGCGCCGCCGGCATAAATGGCCCCGCCATTTGCCGACGCGGCGTTGTTGTAGAACCGGTTGCCACCGTCTGCTAACAGCAGGCTGTCGCCGCTGTAGATGGCGGCGCCGCTGCGGGCGGTATTGCTGTAAACGTTGTTATTGAAGAAAGTGACATCCGCGCCGTCATCAATGTAAACGGCACCGCCGTCAGCGGTTGTGCCAACATCGCCGCCGGTGATGTCAAACCCTTCGATGGTCGCGATCACATCGGGAGCGACGTACAAGACCCGGCCCAGACCCTGCGCGTCTAGACGAGTGGTACTGCCCTGCCCGGTGAAAGCGGGATTCCAGCCGCCAACCAGGGTGATATCTTTGACGATATGGACCGTCTGGTTGATCACACCCAGGCTGCCGCCGGCGTTATAGGCATGGACACCGGTACAGCGCCCAGCTACATCAACCTGGTCGCCAGGAGAAGCGGCGGCCAAAGCTACCTGAACACTGCCGTAGATAACCTCATTCACCCGGGCCAGACAGCCCACCAGCTCATCGGCGCCGATATCGTACCCCTGATTGGAGGGACGCGGGTCGCCGTTCATGTCGCTGTCGATAATTGAGTTGGGTTCGGCGGCATCAGAAGCGGCGGCGCCGTCAGCCAAATGGAAATCGCCGCCGTCGGGATTGACCATGCCGGGAGAAACGACATTGCTCTGGATGTCGGTCACACCGGCAATATTAGCCGCAGTGGAATCCGCAGCTGCCGGACCGGCGCCATAATCATGGTAGTAGTTGTAGCTTAGGGAGGGCGGTGTTTCGGCCGAGAAGATGGCCGGGCCAGCCGCCGCCCGGTTGCTCTGGAAGATGGAATTCTTGATGAGCGGCACGCCGCTGCCGTCGTAGAAACCGCCCCCTGCCAAGGAAGCGCTGTTGGTGTAAACGGTCAGATGGAGGAAACGGGACTGCAGGGCAGAATTGTTGTAGATACCGCCGCCATAGTCAGAGGCGTCGTTAGCGAAAACGACGCTGTTGGTCATGGTGATTACCCGGCTGTTATAAACGCCGCCGCCGTTGACGGCGTAGTTATCATGGATTTCGGCGCTGTCGATAACCATGGTGCCGTTGTAGTTGTAAATACCGCCACCGGTGACGGCGGCACTGTTGTAACCCACATCGGTCAGCCGCTCAGCCATCCGGTCATCCAGCGAGGTAATCAACTCGACCGTGCCTTGATCATTATAGAGTCCACCGCCGACGTCCGCCGTACCGGAGAGAATCGATGTGCCCAGGAAAGTAGGCCAGCTGTCAGCGACGTAAACGCCGCCGCCGGCATCTTGATCAGAAGGCCCGCCGCCCATACCGGTGGCGTCCCCATTAACGATGATCAACCCCTCGATAGTCGGGGTGATATCGCCGCTGATGTAGAAGCCGCGACCGCTCCCTTCCGGGTCGACGTAGGTGGGTTGGTTGGTTCGCTTGC